>CAISUR010000263.1 GCA_903888655.1 uncultured Bacteroidota bacterium
CCTGTTAGCAGTAAAATAAAAAATATTCTAATATTCATTATTAACATTAATTTAGCAAACAAAGATAGTTTTTCAAACGTAAAATAAAAAAAGATATCACTTTATCTCTTAATTATTTTGCATTGAACTTTCAAAAGGAACTCTTTGTAAAATACTCCTACCTAAAGTAATTTCATCGGCATACTCTAATTCATCTCCTACCGCTATACCTCTTGCGATTGTTGACATTTTTATTTTATATTCTTTTATCTGTTTATAGATGTAAAAATTTGTTGTATCACCCTCCATCGTTGAGCTCAATGCAAAAATAATCTCCTCAATTATTTCTAATTTTATTTTTTCAACCAGCGAAATGATATTTAGTTGACTAGGTCCAACCCCATCAATGGGCGAAATTTTTCCGCCAAGAACATGATAAATCCCTTTAAACTGATTGGTGTTTTCAATTGCCATAACATCGCGAACATCTTCAACGACACATATTATTTTATGGTTTCTCGATTGATTATTACAAATTTCACAAACTTCAACATCTGATATATTGTGACAACTTTTACAAAATTTTATTTCATCCCGCATTGAAGTTAATGCTTGAGATAAAAAGTGTGTTTGTTCCACTGGTTGTTTTAATAAATGTAAAACCAATCGCAAGGCCGTTCGCTTTCCAATTCCGGGCAGTTGTGCTATTTCGTTTACCGCTTTTTCGAGAAGTTTTGATGAAAATTCCATTTGGCAAAGGTAATTAATTAGAAAATTTATCAATTAGATAACGTGATGATTTTATTTCAGATTTTCAATTTTCTTTAAACTTACAACTTCTAACTTCTAACTTTTTTCTATTTTAGCCTAAATAAATATAAAACTATGTCACCAATAGCTATTTTAACTTTAATCATTGTTTATTTCGGGTTATTGATTTTGATATCAACTATTGTAAGCAAGAAAAGTTCGGATAACAATACTTTTTTTAAAGCCAATAAAAACTCCAAATGGTATTTAGTAGCTTTCGGAATGATTGGAACTGCCATTTCTGGAATTACCTTTATTTCAGTTCCTGGTGAAGTTGGAAATCCCGATTTACAATTCAAATATTTTCAGTTTGTAATCGGCTGTGCCATCGGTTTTATAATAGTTGCCAAAGTACTGCTCCCTTTGTATTACCGAATGAATTTAACCTCCATATACGGATATATAGAACTGCGTTTGGGAATAGTGAGTTATAAAACTGCTGCAATTATCTTCCTGGTTGGAAGAACTATTGGCTCTGCTTTTAGATTGTATCTAGTTATTTTTGTATTACAGCGTTATGTATTTGATTATTATAATGTTCCCTTTGCAATCACGGTATTAATCTCATTAGCTTTAATATTTGCGTACACCTATCGTGGCGGATTAAAAACTATAATTATTACCGATTCTTTGCAAACATTCTTCTTAATCTCTTCCGTTTTTTTAACGATATATTTTATTTGTAACAGTTTAGATTATTCAGTGATTGATGCTTTTGAAGCAGTAAAAAACAGCAATTACTCAAGAGTATTTTTCTTTAATGATTATTTTAAGGACACTTATTTTTGGAAACAACTATTTGGAGGAATATTTATAACTATTGCTACCGTGGGATTAGACCAAGATTTAATGCAAAAGAATTTGAGTTGCAAAAATATTGCTGAAGCTCAAAAAAACATGTTTACCTTTACGGCAGTTTTTGTATTAATAAATATATTCTTTTTAAGTGTAGGGGCTTTGTTATATCTGTATGCAACTAAAAACGGAATTGATGCACCTTTAGTTAATAATGTGCCGCGAACCGACTTACTATTTCCTGAAATTGCTATCCATCATTTAAGTATTATTCCTACAATTGTTTTCTTATTAGGATTAACCGCAGCAACATTTGCAACAACCGATAGTGCTTTAACGGCTTTAACAACTTCATTTTGTGTTGATTTTTTAGATATGGATAAATCCGAAAATCAAAACAAACCAAATATCGTTAGAACAAGACATTTGGTGCATGTGGGTTTTTCACTACTAATGTTTGTCGTAATTGTAATTTTTAATACCATAAATGATAGATCGGTTGTAGATATGGTTTTTAGAATTGCATCGTATACTTATGGTCCTCTTTTGGGACTTTACGGCTTCGGATTATTTGTAAAAACCAAAACCGTTAAAGATCATTTCGTTCCTCTAATATGTCTAATTGCACCTGCTATATGTTTATATCTGAATATAAACTCTAAATTGTTGTTTGGAAATTATACAATTGGAAATGAATTAATCGTCGTAAATGGACTAATAACCTTTTTGGGATTATTAGCAATTAGCAAACCAGCGACTACTCAAACCAAGTTTTAATATTGATTAGTAGTCAATAAAACCAGTGTGCAAGCCTCTTCTACCTTAATGTTGTTGGATTTCAAAAGTTGATAAAACTCTGGGTTTTCTGTTCCAGGATTAAAAATAACACGCTTAGGTTTGGTTTCTAAAATATAATTGTAGAAATCTCGCTGACGCAAAGGATTCAAATATAAAGTTACAGTATCAATATTTTTTAAAGGGATATTTTTAGTTCTAATGGAAACTCCTGCAACTTCTCCTTGGTTTTGCCCAACTGCCATAACAGAATGTCCTTTTTCAACTAACATGGAAATGGCTTTAAAAGCATATCTTTCTGGTTTTGTTGAAGCTCCAAGCACTAAGGTTTTCTTATTTTTCATTTGCCAAAATTAGTGAATATGTTTTTATTTTAACCTTGTACTTTTATTCTTTATCTATCTTTGCACGATAATAATACTATTTACGAAAAAATGACTGTTTTTTTTAATACATTTCTCATATTATTAGGTGGTTTATTCTCTGTTTTAAATCCAATTGGTGTTATTCCTTTTTTTGTTGGATTAACACAAGATTATAATAAATCAGAGCGTTCAAGAGTTTCTTTTTGGACGGCAATTAATGTTGGGATAATTTTATTAATTTCTTTTTTTGCTGGTGAATATGTATTACGTTTTTTCGGAATTACCATTTCAGCATTGCGAATAGCTGGAGGAATACTAATTGCAAGTTCAGGATTTGGCTTGCTAAATGCCAATCCTAAAAAGAGAAAAGGGATTAGTAAAGAAGTAGAAGAAGATTTACAAAACCGAAATTCAATTGCGCTAACACCACTTGCTATGCCAATGCTTGCCGGACCAGGTTCTATATCATTATTGATTGCATTCAACCAAGATCACACTAGCACTTTAGAAATTTTAGCGTCTTCATTTTCAATCATTATTGTGTCACTTTTGATATTTTTGATTTTAAGAAGTGCTCATTATTTGGCAAAATATTTAGGTGCTTCAGGAATTGTAGCTATTTCTAGAATTGTTGGTTTTTTGACTGTAGCCATTGGAATCCAATATATCATCAGTTCAGTTTTGACAATAATTAGAGGAATTTAAAAATGATTTAAATCTGTAAAAACTCATTATCACATAATATATTTTCAAGCAATTTCTATCAAAAAACTATTCCGAAAGGTTGGTAAATAATTTATTATTAAAGTTTGTTTTCATTTTAATTAACTACATTATCAAAAGTAGTATTAAACGAAAAAATCCCGAACAACTGCTCGGGATTTTATATTTATGTTTAAAAATCTATTAGTAAAATTCTAATCTATTGTCATCAATTTTAGCATCTGACTTCAAGGCTGGGAAAACTCTACCCGAAGCTTGAGCAGAATTTGCTTTTAACTTCTTAACATAATCATCATAGTTTGACAATTTAGGCGCTTTAGTTACGGATTTTGTCATTACTACATAGACACCAGAATTTCCTTCAACTGGAGCAGACAACTTATTAGGAGCAGTAGCAAAAGCAGCACCAACTACTTTAGGCTCTGCACCTACATTTACTAAACCAGAATTTTCAACAGAGGCTGCAGGCGCATTTTGAATAGTTGTTGCATTAGCTTTAGCAATTGCATCTAATGAACTACCTTTCATTTTTGCCTTAATTTTCTCTGCTTTCTTTTTATTTTTAATAATTCCTTCTACTGAAGGCTTTGCATCCTCGACTGTCATTAATCCTTTTTCATTGATTTTTTTCAAACGAGCAATGATATTTCCAACATTAACTACTTCAAATCGTTTAACATCACCAACATTAGTATCTTTAGTATATGCCCATTTAATAATTTGTCTTTGGTTTCCAGCGGCACCAAAAGATTCATCCATTGCCTTGGCTTTAATAGCAGGATTTACAGTCAATTTTGCTTTTTTAGCAACAGCCACAAAATCTTTATTCTTGTTAGCGTCCATTTCAAATTGTGTAGCTTTGGTATACACTTCATTAGAAGTAGCTTCGGAAGGTTCAATTTTTTGTGCAACTGTAGCCAAACGAATTGCATCTTGTTTATCAGTCACATTGATAATATGATATCCAAATTCTGATTCAACTAAGCCAATTTTTCCAACAGGATTGTTAAAAACAAAATCATTGAATGGTTTTACCATTTTACCTGGTTCAAAATAACCCAAATCACCACCTTGTTGTGCAGAAGAATCATCAGAATTTGTTAGTGCCAACATCATGAAACTGCCTGGATTCGCTTGTGCTTGAGCCAATAATGTTTCGGCTTTGGCTTTGGCTTGCTCTTTAGTTCTTTTTTCTTTTTTGTTAGGTACTTTGGTCCCTTCCCAACTAATTAAAATATGACTTGCTTTAGCTTTCGCACCAGCTTTTCTTCCCATTGCTTTAGAAAGACAATAGTATTTTCCGTTTATGTATGGACCATAAATTTCACCAGCAGGTAAATTAAATAATTTATCAGCATGTTCTGCTGGTAAATCTTGTTTGGTTACATAAGTAGAATCATAAGGCTTGTCAGAATTAGCTCCAACAAATTCCGCCACATTTTTAGCTGATTTAAAACTTGGAATTGTATCGTATTTTCCATCTTTAAACTCCACTCTTCCAGTTAATAATCCGGTGATTTTAGCTTTTATTTCTTCTTCGTCTTTTGCTGAAGGTTTGTCTTCAATTACCACGTATTCAATCTCGCGAGTTTCTTCTGATTTGAATTTTTTCTCATTTTTTTTCATGTAATCCAAAACATCAGCATCGGTAACTTTTACATCGCTGTCTTTAATTGTTGAATATAAAACCGAAACATAATCAAAATTTACTTTATCAGCTTCCAATCTATATTTAAATTTTCCATCAGCATTAGTAACGTACATACCCGCCTTAATCATGGTGCTGTAAATTTGAAATTTAGAGTTCACTTCAGCATCAGTTTGTCTATCTTGAAACGCTTTGGCTTGTTCAGGATTTGACTTGAAAAAGTCTTTAAATTTAGCCAAATCAAATTTTCCTAATTGGTTTAAGAATTGAGGGTTCTGACCAATATTTGGGTCTTTTTTAAAAACTTCAATAATATTATTTTCGCTAGTACGAATTCCTGCTTTTTCAAATTGATCTGTAAATAATGCCAACGCAATCTCTTGATCCCAAACCTGATTAGCGGCTTGTGTTTGAGTAGTTGAGCGCCCATTTTGACCATTCTTTTCAGCATTGGCTACCTTAATTCTAAATTGATCAAATGAAACGTCTTTTCCATTAATACTTCCAACGTTTTTAGATTGACTTCTCATACCTTTTGTAAACAAATCTTGAACCACAAAAGCTAATAAAGCAAATCCAATAGCTAATAAAAGTAATCCAGAACGTTTTCTAATTTTTTGTAAAACTGCCATTTCTATATATGTTAATTTTTTATTTCAGTTTGCGAAAATACAATTATCTATGAAATATTTATAGTTGTTGTGTTATATTTTACGATAAAAAAGTATTTTTTTTTATTTTTAGTCGGAAATAGTCATTTTTACTACTTCAATTTTTGTATTTGTTGCTTCTTCAATTACAAAATGAAAGTTTTCAATCACTATTTTATCCCCTTTTTCAGGAATTTCTTTTGATGAATTAACAATAAATCCTCCAAGCGTTCCATAGGAATCATTTTCTGGAATATTTAATTTGTATTCTTCATTAATGTATTCAACATCCAACCTCGCCGAAAAAACATAGGTATTTTCATCTATCTGTTTTTCTATAAGCTCCTCATCGCTATCGTGTTCATCTTCAATCTCTCC
>CAISUR010000264.1 GCA_903888655.1 uncultured Bacteroidota bacterium
ATGTTTGTCCCAAATTTAGTAAAAAAATGGGACAAAAAACATTTAGTATTGTTTTTTATTCTTGACTATTTCATTTGTGCTTTACTACACATTGTGTGGTGTTTAGAATATTTAGTTAAACTTTGACAGTAAACGGGTATTAAAGTCAAAAGCTAATTATTTTTTTGGTACATGTGGTTTTAATGTTGGATGTTTTGGTTTTGTTTCGGGATTTACGTAATGTCTTCTGTCGTCGGTGCCGTCTTCTTTTTTTGGTTTTGGTCCTGGATTGATTGCTTGAGTGGTCATGAGTTTTAGTTATTAGTTTATTGAAAATTTATATGCTATTTTCATAAGCCTGTGTCGCTTTTTTTAATGTGTCTGCTAATTCGAAAATGCCGTCTAAAGTTTGTAGTTCAATTTTTGTTTCTTTTTTCAGTTCGTCAAAAATACCAATGTATTTTTTACTGGAGTTGAAGTACAAACGACACAATGGTTTACGATTGTTATCGTCTAATAATATTGCAAAATAGCTTTGATTGTCACGATAGTGAATACGATTGACCGGTACGGTTTGTCGTAAAATGGTTTTTACAATCATAAATCCTTCTAGTTCTTCTTCAGTAGTTACTATTTTATTATCGACTTCGTTGCTAACTTCTTGTTCTTCGGCTGTAATTTGTTTTTCGGCTTCGTTTTCTTTTGTAAGTGCTGATTTTAGTCTTTCAGTGATTAAATCGGAAATATGATGTTGCATGGCTCTTTTGGTTAACCCTGTAAATTGTTCCAAGATTTTAGCTGTAATCATGTTAGGATACACTTGTTTGGTAAAATGTTTGACTAATTCAGCTGAAGGATTATTTACCTCTGCCTGAAATAGTTGTTTCAGCTCGTTCATGTATTTCAGTTCCGATGCGTTATTGATAATAGAATCAGCATCAAAATTGGCTTTGTGAAACTTTTTAATTTCATCAATATGGCTATCTTTCAAGTCGGTGAGGTTGACTTCTAAAAATGGTTTTTCGTCCATAATGTTGGGTTGCACCAAGTCGGAATAGAAGCGAAAAACAATTCCATTTGTTAAGATACCAAATTTGGCTTTACTAACATGAAAGTATCTTAGTAATTGACCGTCGTGCAGATCTAGGTTTTTATTCCAGTGTTTACATTCGATTAGAATAGTTGGTTTATTATCTTTGAAAATGGCGTAGTCTATTTTTTCGCCTTTTTTTGTGCCAATATCGGTTATATACTCGGGTACAACTTCAAGTGGGTTGAATACATCATAACCTAGACTTTGTAGAAATGGCATGATGAATGCGTTTTTTGTAGCTTCTTCTGTTTGAATTTGTTCCTTTAGTTTTACGAATCGATCGCCTATTTGTTTGAGTTGGTCTTTTAAATCCATTTACTATATATTTTTTTGAGTATTTATATTTTAGTTTTTACAGAAATTCATGTCCAAAGTCGTGAGACTTTGGAGACCTGGGAGCTAGGGTTTCATTTTAGTTTCATTAATTTTTTAAATTTAAATACCACACGAAAGGATTCGTGCAGTAGCGGGGGATTTGATTTTATAATTAATTATCTATTAGAATACTGAATACTTATAAAATGGTCTAAAGTTGTAAATACTTGTAATAAATTATTATTTCTC
>CAISUR010000265.1 GCA_903888655.1 uncultured Bacteroidota bacterium
GTTGCGTTAGAATTGCAATAGAGTGTGTGATTTACTTTTAAAAGGTAAGTAAAATATTCAATGTATTAAAAAAAATGCCCTGTGTGCCGAAAACAGCCTCTCAAATCGATCAAAATCGGTTGATTTCGGTTTTGTGAAAACATAACTCACTACAAATCAACACCTTCATTTTCTCAAAAAATCTTCATAACCCTGAGGTCCCGGGTTCAAATCCCGGTCTCGCTAGATGAAAATAAAGGACTTACGTTAAATCGTGGGTCCTTTGTTGTGTGAGGTTTATTCTAATTTGATGCTTCCATCAATTCTGTAAGTTTTTTGTTTTCAACTTTAGCCATTGTGATTAACTGCTTGTATATGAAAATAAAGTTATAATATTTTTGAAGGTTATAAATAAAATCATCTGACTTTAGAATTTCTTTTGTTTTCTTTAAACTTAACATGAAATCAAAATAATTCTTTGAGTTGTTAAGTGGGTATTCATTATTGAATTGATTTGTTCTTCGCAAATCTGCACCCACGCCCATAGGGAAGGTATTATTGTAATTAATGCTCGATTGATCGAAGGAATTATTATTACTCTCGATACGTTTAAAAACAACTTCATAATAATAGGAGAGTTTAGACTTCAATTCGTTGTCCTCCAAATTACTTAATAGACCACTAGATTGCATATTTTTAAAAGAACTATTATTTACATATAAAGTAGGATTACCTGCAATTAAAGTTGGTATTACTTTTGATAATAGTTCTGATTCAGTTATTCCACCCTTTTTAGACAAATAAAGAACATTTAAAGCCGAATTGAATCGTTGAATTAGTAATTCATTTTGAACGAGAATACTATCAATTGTTATTGCATCTTGTTTAAGATCTTTCAATATTGCTATTTTATTTTGTGCAAGTCGTTCTTTTATAATGGTATGTTCTCTTAAATTTTCAGCAAAAAAACCTAAAGTAACAGCTGTAAATAACATCACAAATTCAATAATGTATTCAGACCATTTCTTTTTGTGTGTGGGGTGGTGTGGGTGATGAACTTCCATTTTTGACCTTATTTTGATTTTAAATTTAAAAATGGACTTTTCAGTAAATGCCAAAGAGATTGTTGTTTAGGACTTTCGAATTCTTTTAATCCATATTTTAATTTAGTTACATCTGTGAATTTATAGGTTCCAAAAATCCTATCCCATATGATCAAGATGTCGGCAAAATTAGAATCTGTATAGTATTGATCTTCACTATGATGAATTTTATGAAGATTGGGAGTAGTAAATATTTTACCAAGAGTTTTATCTACCCAATTAGGGGTGACATAATTCCAATGAGCAAAAATTACGAATATTGTATCTACTAATGAAAATAAAGCAACCATATTCATATCTAAGCCTAAAATATAGATACCTATTAATTTTAATAGTATCCAAACTAAGTCAAATGGATGTAGCCTAAAGCCTGTTGTCGAATCCATTGTTAAATCGCTATGATGAACTCTATGGAGTCTCCAAAATAATGGGACTAAATGCGAAATTCTGTGATTCCAATATCCAATAAAATCAAAAGCAATTAAACCAATTATAAGTTTTATATAATATGGTATATCTATATGATACAGCAACCCAAAATGATAAGAATCTATTCTAACTATAGTCCAAACATAGAAGTTTGCAATTAAATAGAAGAAACAGATTGATAAGATAAATAGACCAAAGTTTGTAAAACTATGTATACCTCTTTTTTTGAATCTAAAGGGGGTATATATAAACCTTTCTAAAATGAAAAATATCATTATTAGCGTAATGGTTAAAATATTAATATTTATATGTGTAATAAAATTGAGAAATTTTGTCATTCATTTTAGTTTAGAAATAGGGTATAGTCCATTTCAATGATTAAATAAGA
>CAISUR010000266.1 GCA_903888655.1 uncultured Bacteroidota bacterium
CCGAAGCGGCTGCCGTCATTGCCCGTATGGATTTGACAAAAAAACAGGAACTATTAAAAAGTAAATGGTGACAAGTAAATAGAAACAATAAAGTATAAATCATAAACTCAAAATGACTTTTCAAGAACAAATATTAGAGGGAATCCCATCGGTTTTACCAAATCCAAAACCTTATGAATTAGAGATAAATCACGCCCCAAAACGCAAAGAAATTCTTTCAGATGAAGAAAAAAAATTAGCTCTCAAAAATGCTTTACGATATTTTGAACCTAAACATCATGCCGAATTAATTCCAGAATTCAAAGATGAATTAGAAACGTTCGGCAGAATTTATATGTACCGCCTTCGTCCAGATTATAGAATGTATGCACGGCCAATTTCTGAATATCCTGGAAAATCAGAACAAGCAAAAGCTATCATGCTCATGATTCAAAACAACTTGGATTATGCAGTAGCGCAGCATCCACATGAATTGATCACTTATGGTGGAAATGGCGCCGTATTTTCTAATTGGGCACAATATCGTTTAACAATGAAATACTTAGCAGAAATGACCGAAGAACAAACATTGGCGATGTACTCTGGTCATCCCATGGGATTATTTCCGTCACATAAAGATGCTCCAAGGGTTGTTGTCACAAATGGGATGGTTATACCAAATTATTCAAAACCAGACGACTGGGAAAAAATGAATGCTTTAGGTGTTTCTCAATACGGGCAAATGACAGCGGGTAGTTATATGTATATTGGTCCTCAAGGAATTGTCCACGGGACGACCATAACTGTTTTAAATGGTTTCAGAAAAATCAAAAAATCTCCAAAAGGCGGTTTATTTGTCACTTCTGGACTTGGTGGAATGTCGGGTGCGCAACCAAAAGCTGGAAACATTGCGGGTTGTGTAACTGTTTGCGCTGAAGTAAATCCGAAAATTACACACATTCGTCATTCTCAAGGTTGGATTAACGAAATAATAGAGGATATTAACGAATTGGTTCCCCGAGTTAAAAAAGCTCAAGCCAATCAAGAAGTGGTTTCTATTGCTTATTTAGGAAATGTAGTTGATGTGTGGGAACGCTTCGATCAAGAAAATTTACTTATCGATTTGGGTTCTGATCAGACTTCACTACACAATCCATGGGCAGGAGGATACTACCCAATCGGATATTCATTTGAGGAATCAAACGATTTAATGGCAAACAATCCTGACAAATTTAAAGAGGAAGTTCAAAAAACGTTAAGACGACATGCGACCGCAATTAATAAACATACCGAAAAAGGAACCTATTTTTTCGATTATGGAAATGCGTTTTTACTTGAAGCTTCTCGAGCTGGAGCTGATGTCTTTGCAGAAAACCACATCGATTTTAAATACAACAGTTATGTACAAGACATCATGGGACCAATGTGTTTCGATTACGGTTTTGGACCATTTCGATGGGTTTGTGCTTCAGGAAATCCTGATGATTTAGCTAAAACTGACAAAATCGCATGCGAAATCTTAGAAGAAATGATGAAGAATTCTCCTGTAGAAATTCAACAACAAATGGCCGATAATATCCAATGGATTAAAGGTGCACAAGAAAACAAATTAGTTGTTGGCTCACAAGCGCGTATTCTTTATGCAGATGCTGAAGGGAGAATCAAAATCGCCGAAGCTTTCAATCAAGCGATTGCTCGTGGCGAGATTGGCTACATTATTTTAGGTAGAGACCATCACGATGTTTCTGGAACAGATTCTCCATATAGAGAAACTTCCAACATCTATGACGGCTCACGTTTTACTGCCGATATGGCAATACAAAATGTTATTGGAGACAGTTTCCGTGGTGCAACTTGGGTTTCTATCCACAATGGCGGTGGTGTTGGTTGGGGCGAAGTAATTAATGGTGGCTTTGGTATGGTTCTTGACGGCTCAAAAGACGCTTCAAGACGCTTAGAGTCAATGCTTTTCTGGGATGTCAACAACGGAATATCACGTAGAAGTTGGGCAAGAAACGAAGGTGCAATTTTTGCAATAAAAAGAGCTATGCAGACGCAACCTTTATTGAAAATTACCATCCCTAATATAGTTGATGAATCATTATTATAGTTTGAGAATTAATATTTGAAGATAATTTAGTAATAAAATCATTAGACCAGCAACGTTAAACTTTAAAAAAAATACTATGAAAACAGTAAAATCCTTCACAGTTCTCCTGCTCTTTATGCTAGCTTCTTGTAGTTCAGTTAGAGTAAACTCTGATTACGACAAAAAAGCCAATTTTGTTGGGTATAAAACCTATGCCTATTTAAAAAGTGCTGTCGACAAAGTTGAAATATCTGATTTGGACAAAAAGCGAATTCTACATTCAATTGATGATGCTTTAGTAATCAAAGGATTTACCAAAAGCGAAACACCCGATTTATTAGTAAGCTTCTTTACCAAAGAAAATCAAAGAGTAGATATTTACAACAATTCAGGCTTCGGTTGGGGAATGAGTTGGGGTTGGGGACCACATTGGGGTTTCGGTTACTCTAACATATATTCCACACCAGAAGGGACACTCTATATCGACCTCATTGATGCAAAAACCAAAGAATTAGTTTGGCAAGGCGAGGGTAGTGGTTACCTTACTAAAAATACTGAAGAAAAAGATACCCGTATCAAGGAATTTGTAGACAAAATTTTAGATCAATATCCTCCAGATAGCAAGAAATAGATTAAAATTCTGCTATTTTTAAATAGGTATTGTACCAAAAAACATTTTCTTAAAAGTTAATTCAAATAATACGGTGCAATCATTATATACACAATTACTCCTGTAACGGCTACATAAAGCCATAATGGGAAGGTAATTTTTGCAAGTTTTTTATGTTTGTCAAATTGTTCAGACAATGCTCTAACATAGGTAAAAAGTACCAAAGGAATTATCGAAATTGACAAAATGATATGAGTAATTAATAAGAAGAAATAAACAAATCTAATAAGTCCTGCACCGCCAAACTTTGTTGCCTCAGCCGTCATGTGATAGGCTACATACATGACCAAAAAAACTACTGAACATGCAATCGCAGCCGTCATTAATCGTTCATGTAACTGTCTTTTTCTATTTTTAATAGCGATTACAGCAGAAATTAACAACACAGCGGTAATTCCATTTATTGTTGCATATATAGGAGGTAAAAAAGTTAAAGGTGTCACATTGAATCCAAAATCTTTTAATCGGACGCTAAATAACAACGCAACCGCTACAGGAATTAAAATTGAAACAATGATAATTGGAGTTTTAAATTTTTTTTCTGCTGAATTACTTTCCATAATTATTCTTTTAATAATGTTTTAATATCTTCTTTAATTGCATCAATCCCTTTTTGCTCAAGTCCATCATAATATATAATTGGATTTCCTTGACTATCTTTTCGACACCGGATGTTGCCATTTTTGTCAATCAAGGCAAATAATCCTGAATGTTCAAAATTACCTATAGTCTTTTTGTTTTCACCAACGTAGAGATTAAAACCTTTGTTGGCTAAATTGAATATATAGTTTTTATCTCCAGTTAAAAAGTGCCAGTTAGCCATTTTTACACCGAGCTTTTTAGAATGTTCTTTTAAAACTTCTGGAGTGTCATTTTCTGGATTAATGGTAATCGATGCTATTGCAAACTTATTGTTTTTTAAAAACTCATCCTGAATTTGAAGCATATTTTTATTCATCTTCGGGCAAATAGAAGGACAGGTTGAAAAGAAAAACTCCAATACATATACTTTTCCAACATAATCCTTATCGGATATTTTAGCACCGTTTTGATCCGTTAATTGAAATGCAGGAGCAGAACCTATTTCTATCAAATCTGTTTTATCAAAATATCGTGCTTTGATCTCTTTGATAGTCCAAATTCCAAAAATTAATACAATAAAAGATATTCCAATATAGGATTTATTTTTCATTCTTTATATCTGTCTAGTTGCGTTATGATTCCTCTTCAATGCCAATCGATACTCGGCTAAAATAATTTTAACATCATCGGTCATTTCATTATAAAGTTCAGATACTAATTTAGTATTGTATCCTTCTTTATATTCGGGCTTCCCTTTTTGATCATGTCCTTTTCGTCCTCTTAAATTTCTGTTTTTGTCCACAATAAACACATTAGGAGTTCCTATACTAGTATCTAATTTTCCTATAAGTTGCAATTGGCTGTAATAGGATTGTATTTGTTCTGGAGAACCAAAAACAAAATTCCACCCTGCTTGAGTACCTAATTTCAACAAATCCTTTTGAAGCTCTTCAACTTGATTTTGAGTTCCATCAGGTAAAATCATGACCATCTGAAAATCTTTAAAATTCTTATTCCTATCAAAAATCTTTTCATATAAATTAAAGAAATTCCCCTTATGTTTCAATACATCTTGACCTATAAAACCAAGAATAGTTATTTTATTGGTTAAAGCAACTGGTTTATCATCTAATGTTTTCCAGTCATTTAACTCCGGAATGTTCTTTGTAATTGTTGGAAGCTTTGCAAAACTATTAATTCCCGAGGCAAAAAAAAGATAGGCAACTATAGGAAGAATGAACAATATAAATAAAACGATATTTTTTTTCATTTTATGTTTAATATTTTGAGGTACAAAAATAAAAAAAGGTACGCAATTGCGTACCCTTTTTCTGAATTAATATCATGTTAAAAATTCCACTTGATGGTAGCATCTCTAAATACTTGAAAAATGTAGTGTCCTTCTGTTAACAAAATAAATACTAAATATAAAATTAAGAAAATTACTGTCCAAACTACAGCTCTTCTCAACGCTGTAGTTTCGCCTTCCATGTGCATGAAAGCCCAAACAATGTAATATGCTTTAAATATAGTTAGGATAATGAAAATCCAATTCAATAAATTCATGCCTAAAATATTAGTCATGTGTAATGATTCTGGTTTTTGAATTCCTAAAAATACTTCTACAGTTGTTACAACAGAAAGTATTCCAAAAACCATCCAAATTCTTTTTGTATTAGAAACGTGTTCGTGTGACATAATAAATATAATTTCTGAAAATTAAACTAAATAGAAGAATGTAAATACGAAAACCCAAACCAAATCGACAAAGTGCCAATAAAGCCCAACTTTTTCCACCATTTCATAAGTTCTTCTCTTCTCATAAGTTCCTATAAGAACATTAATGAAGATAATAATATTAATGATAACCCCAGAGAATACGTGGAATCCATGGAAGCCAGTAATGAAAAAGAAGAAATCTGCAAATAATTTACTCCCGTATTCATTTCTTTGTAGGTTAGCTCCTTCAACTACTAATTTAGCATCTGCTAATCTTCTTTCAGACTCTGCCCTTGATAATATAAATTTGTGCTTAGGAGAATTTAAAGCTTTATTTTCATTTAATCCTTTAGCAGTCAATATGGTTTCCGGTGTATTTATCGTCTCAATACGAACCAATAAATTAGGATGTGATTTAAATCCCGCTTGAACTTGCTCTACAGAATATGTCGGCAATGAAGCCTCTTCCATAAACCATTTTCCCTTTCCTCGTGTAAGTTGTTCTCTTTCTTTGAGAATGCTTGTATCAGCAAATTCTTCAAGTGCGACTCTTTTTCCTGTAGCATCCACAAACTGAAGAAGGCTACCACCTTTAGTTTCAATGGCTCCATATTCACCATGAATAAAGTTTTTCCATTCCCATGCTTGAGAACCTACGAAGATTAAACCTCCAATAATGGTTAAAAACATATAAAATGCCACTTTCCCTTGCTTCATATGATGTCCAGCATCAACAGCTAATACCATTGTCACAGAGGAGAAGATTAAGATAAAGGTCATTAAGGCCACATAATACATTGGTGCCGCAACGCCATGCATAAATGGAAAGTGAGTAAACACTTCATCAGCCAAAGGCCATGTTTCAATAAATTTAAATCTTGAAAAACCGTAAGCTGCTAAAAATCCTGAAAAGGTCAATGCATCAGACATGATGAAAAACCACATCATTAATTTTCCGTAACTTGCTCCTAATGGCTCATTTCCGCCATCCCAAGTTTTTCCTACAGTATTTGCAGTAGTAACTGTCGATCCCATAAAAAGTTGTTGTTAAAAAGTTCCCAAATTTACATTTTTTTCTTATTTAAAGAAATATAAAAACAAAAATAAATAAACCCACAAGAAATCAAGAAAGTGCCAATACATTGCACCGAGCTCAATACCAAGAAATTGTGAAGCATTGTACTTTTGTTTAAAATGATTATAAATTATAATTAATAAAGAAATTACTCCCCCTGAAAGGTGTGCTAGATGTAGATATACCAATACATATAAAAACGAAATGGTGATAGAACCCGAGCCTCCAACAGGATATAAATGGCTTTCAAATAATTGAGAAAAACCTTGAAGTTGAAAGAAAACAAAAGTGAGTCCCAACAATAATGTTGTCAATAAAAACGTTGTCGTTCTCTTTCTATCATCATTTTTTATTGCTCTTTTTGCCAAATGAAAAGTAACGCTACAAAGCAGTATCGTAAACAAACTATAAGTAAAAGAAGAGGGAAGTTGAAAATTAGTCAACCAATCTGGTCTTGATTTGCTCACAACAAGAGCACTCGTCAATCCAGCAAACATCATTGTCATACTAATCATAGCAAAAATCAACAAGAGTTTATAAGATCTTGCAGTTCTTGCTTTATGTTCTTCAGGTGTCATCATAACTAACGTAAAAATTTATCGGTTATATATATTATTTGTAATAAGGTAATGTATAAAACACTAACTAGCATTAATACTCTCGCCGCTTTTGGAGTTCTTAGCTTGTAAAGTTTTATGGCATAAAAAAGCATCCACAAACCTAAAATAAAAACTAACACCGCTGAAACATGGTTAATATGTAATTGACCTGTAAAACCTAGTGAAGGTAATAACGAGGCTACAATTAACCATAGCGTGTATAAAATAATTTGAATGGCAGTTTTATTATCTCTTTGTCCTGTTGGCAACATAAAGAATCCTGCTTTTTCATAATCATCAAACAAGAACCAACCTATTGCCCAAAAATGGGGAAACTGCCAAAAAAATTGAATTAAAAATAAAGTTCCTGCTTCAATTCCGAAATGGTCTGTAGCGGCTACCCATCCTAACATAAACGGAATTGCTCCTGGAAATGCTCCCACGAAAACGGATAACGGGGTTATTTTTTTTAAAGGCGTATAAAGGCTGGTATATAAAAAAATTGAAATCGCACCAAACATTGCTGTCTTTGGATTGATAAAATACAATAAAACCAATCCTATAAAAGTAAGAATACTCGCTATTGATAAAGCTACGTTCGATGACATTCTTCCCGAAGCTACAGGACGATTTTTGGTTCTATCCATTAAGGAATCTAGATCCATTTCGATAACTTGATTAAAAGCATTAGATGCCCCAACCATACAGTATCCGCCAATTGCCAACATCAATAAAGTCAACCAACTAAATGGATATTTCTCAGCATCAAACCCTAAAAGATAACCAGCAATTGAACTAAACACGACACTAATAGCCAATCCTGCTTTAGTGATTTGTTTAAAATCTTGATAGATTTTTATTACTGATAAATTAGATTGATTTGTTTTCAAAAATGTTTTATAATTAAAACTAGTGCAAAAGTAGTTTATCAAAAAGGATTTGACAAATTAACCAGTAAAAATTAACGGTCGTTTTATCATCAAAATAAGCTGAAACTATTTTGTTTCATTAAGATTGATTTTAATAATTCAAAACCATAAATATAATTTCTTAATGATAACTACCTTTTTATTTTGAAAGTAAAATACTCACCGCGTTACCGCCAAATCCAACGGCATTGATCAAAACTTTTCGAACAGCTGTTTTTTGAGGTTGCTTTTCAGCAAATGGAACTTCAACAAAATAATTGTATTGCATCATTAGCAGCGCCAATTCCATATTCAGCATCCCTGACGCGCCAAAAGTATGACCTACTTTCCATTTGTTAGTTGTAAGCATTGGAGGATTCTTCCCGAATACTTTAAGAATCGCTCTATATTCGGAGGCATCCCCTTTTAAAGTTCCGGGAGCATGCATAACAATGGCGTCTACTTCATTAAGTTTAGTATTCTGTAAAGCCATTTTCATGGATTTTTGAAAACAATTGGCTTCTTCAGAAATGGAAATATTATGTTCAATATCGTCGGTAGCATATCCTATTCCTTCAACATACGCTAAAGCGCTTTTGTGTTCACCAAGTTCTAAACAAGCCACTGCTGCCGCTTCGCCAAGAACCATAGTGTTTTTGGTTTTCTTCAAATCAAATGCTTTACATGGAAATGAATCGTTTTCCTTTGAATAAATTTTCAAAGCATTCATTTGAGCTATAGTAAAAGCCGTTAACGGTGCTTCACTACCTCCTACAAGAAATTTGGTTGCAAGTCCCGATTGTAACCAGGCTACCGCATTTAAAACTGCATGTAATGCAGTAGAACAAGTAATTGAATGAGAAATTTCAGGACCACTATTCTTTAAATCATGAGCAACCCAAGACGAAATATTTCCTAATGTAGTGGTCGGTGAGGCTAATGTTGCTGTCTTTCCTGTTTCTAAAAATTCTTGATGATATTTCTCAAACAATTGGGTAGCACCGCGAGAAGAACCAATGTTAATTCCGAATTCATCTCCTTCTTTCCATCCTGCTTTATGAATCGCTTGACGAGAAACTAAAATTGCAAAGAGCACGGTTTCATCAAGTGCTTTATATTTAGTATCCGATTTTTTTAAAATGTCTATTTCAGTTCTAATATCAAATGGAATTTTAGCAACAAACTGATTCTTACTGTTGAATTCTTCAGTTGAAATTAAAGTTTTATCAGAAAGATAATTTTGCCAAATAGCATCAGGATGATTTCCTAGAGGTGAAATCGATGCTAACGATGTTATGGCAATTTTTTGTTTCATAATTTAACTGCAAAGTTCGCAAAGTTTTTTGCAATGTTCGCTATTATATTACATTTTTATGGCGATAACTATTCTTTCTTTTTGTAAGTAAAAAATAAGGCACGGATTTAACTAATTTAACTGATTGACACGGTGTAAATATTATTTATAGATCTTTAAAAATCCGTATTATCCGTGCTAATCTGTGGCAAAAATTACACTATTTATAAAGCATTTTCGATAGTTTGATATACTTTTTGCAATTAATTTTCGGAAATAATGTAAGGCGGTAAAATGGAACACGGATGATACGGATAAAACAGATTGACACGGATTAACTGTTTTTATAAATCTTTAAAAATCCGTATTATCCGTGCTAATCTGTTGTAAAAATTAGACTATTTCTAAAGCATTTTCAATAATTGAATATACTTTTTGCAATTGATTATCGGTAATGATGTATGGGGGTAAAATATAAATTATATTCCCAACAGGACGTAAGATGATTCCGTTTTCAATAAAGAAATTATAGAGTTTGTTGCGCATAGTTCCATAATAACTTTCTTGCTTATCTGTTTTTACCTCTAAAGCAAATATTACTCCTAAAACTCGAGTAGTTTGAACTTTTGAATGGTTTTTAATTTTGAATTCAAAAGATAGATGAGATTGGTGAACTCGTTGAATATTACGCTGCGTTTCCTCTGTTTGTAATAAATCAATACTGGCCAAAGCAGCTGCGCAACCGGTTGGATTAGCTGTAAAAGTATGTCCGTGAAACAAGGCTTTATTTACATCATCATCATAAAATCCGTTATAAATTTCTTGAGTAAAAGTGGTAATTGCCATAGGAATTGTACCTCCTGTTAATGCTTTTGACAAGCACATCATATCAGGTTTATTTACAAGATAATCAGAAGCAAATGTTTTTCCCGTTTTCCCAAATCCAGTCATTACTTCATCGGCAATCGTAAAGACATTATTATCTTTACAAATGTGAATCATTTTATCTAGAACTTCCGGTTTGTACATTACCATTCCGGCAGCACCTAAAACCAAAGGTTCAAAAATAAAAGCGGCATATTCATTTGAAGCAACTAATTGCTTTAAAACTGAAATTGCTTCTTCTTCTTTACCACATATTGGAACCGGAATTCGAACTACTTCTAACAATGAACCACGAAATGCTTCGGTGTAAAAAGTAATACCACTGGCCGCCATAGCTCCAAAAGTGTCTCCATGAAAGGCATCTTCAAAAGCAATAATTTTAGTTCTCTTTGCTCCTTTGTTATAAAAATATTGTAACGCTCCTTTAATAGCAACCTCAACAGCGGTCGACCCATTGTCAGAATAAAATACTTTCTTTTGATTGGAAGGTAAAATTCCTATCAATTTTTCCGACAACAAAACTGCTTTATCATGAGTAAATCCACCAAAAAGAACATGTTCTAATGTAGTAAGTTGATTGTAAATGGCATCTGCAATAATTTGATTGGAATGTCCAAAAGGATTTACCCACCAAGAAGCGATGGCATCGATAAATTCTTTGCCGTTTTCATCCCATAGCAATGCGTCTTTACCTCTAACAATTGCTGGATGGAATTGTGCTGTTTTGTGTTGAGTGTATGGATGCCAATTGTAAAGTAAGTCTTTTTCGGATAAATTCATTGAAACTTCGATTGTTGATTAAGGATTTTTGATTTTAAAATTATAATAAGAGCAAAGTATCGCGAAATTTATCAGCATAATATTGGATAACGTTTTGATCAAAATAAGGTTCGTTATCAATTCTTCCAATACATTTTGCATTCGTTTTTTTAAGAACAATCTCTTCGGTTGCTTTATTTTCATCACCTGAAAAAATAATCCCTGAAATTGGAATATTCCTGCTTTTCAATATTTCATACGTTAGCAACGTGTGATTGATGCTTCCTAAATAATGACGTGAAACCACAATAACTTTATAATCTTTCTGTATCAAATCAATAATGCAATCAGAATCATTTAATGGCACTAAAATCCCCCCAGCACCCTCAATCACAAGATGATTCTGTGTTTTAGGTTCAATAATTTGTTTTACGTCGATAGTAATTCCATCGAGTTTGGCAGCAAAATGGGGACTTGCGGGCGTATTTAGTTTATAGCAATTTTCGTGAATAACGGTTTTGCTGTTTGAGATGTAACGTTGAATTTTATGACTATCAGAATTATCTAAATCACCCGCCTGAACAGGTTTCCAATAATCTGCTTCAAGTGCTTGTGTTACAATTGCTGACGTGATGGTTTTACCAACGTCGGTCCCGATTCCTGTAATAAATAATTTCATGAGTATGATTTAACCGCAAAGTTCGCAAAGAATAAGCAAAGTTCGCAAATATTTTAACTTTATATTATTTGAAAACCAATAAAGATAATTGTTGTAAAACTTCCGAAATTTCTTTTTCAGAATTGTAGCTGTGTAAACAAAAACGCAATCGCTCTTGTCCTTCTGGAACCGTTGGAGATAGAATCGCTTTGACATCAAATCCTTTTTCTTGTAGTTGATTTGCAATAGATTTTACTTCTTCATTTCCAGGAATTATGGCACATTGAATAGCCGATTTACTATAAACAAATAATGTTTTTAAACCCAATTGCATTTTTTCTTGATTGAAGCATTGAATGTTTCTTTTTAATTGTTCCAATGCTAATTTTTCGTTGGACAACTTTTTGTAAGCCACAAAAATAGTAGCTACAGAATGTGGAGAAAGCCCAGTGGTGTAGATAAAACTTCGTGCAAAATTGACTAGATAGTTTTTTAATTCGATGCTCCCTAAAATCGCAGCACCATGACAACCTAAACCTTTTCCGAAAGTC
>CAISUR010000267.1 GCA_903888655.1 uncultured Bacteroidota bacterium
AAAAATGAAAGTGTAAAATTTAATTAATTTAATACTAAAACATTATGAAATCAGAAAAAGAACTCAGAACACTTTGGACATTACAAGAAACAGCAAATTATATTAGGAAGTCAGTAAAGACAGCCAAGAGACGTCTTGAAAATAATCGCATTGAAGGATTTAAGGACGGTGAAAATGGAAACTATTTAGTTTACGCAGATACAGTTATCGAAGAAAATTTAAATAGTATTAAACCAAAATTCAAAAATAACTTATAACTGAATGAGACATATTTACACTAAAACCTTTTCGAGAAGGACAAAACAAGGATTTATTTCCATACGAAGAGCAACAAGTATAAAAGTCTATGAAGATGAAACCAATCAAGAATGGATTTCTTTCACCGACCTTGAAGTCATCAAATATAATCGAGCAAAAAAGATTAAACTTTTCTTTGAAATTTACTCGTGCAGGGAAAGATATTCCTTAATAGAGTACGTGATTGACCATAATGACAACGACAAGTTAGACAGGTTCTTTTTTGCACTCAAAAAGGCTTTAAAAGAAAATGGGTCGGAACTACTCGGATTTATACGCCTTGTGGATATTGGAGAAAATGGAGGTGTTCATCATCATATAACTTTAGCGATACCGCATATAGATGTTAAAGGCAAAGATTTACCAAAGCATCTAAAAAGAACTTTTAATGGTAGGAAAGTGTACGGTAGTTTAGTACGAAATAGAAAAAAAATAATGAACTATTACATACCGAAAGACATTGTCGAATTAGGTATCAGAAAAAGAACATTTGCTCGGTCGCAAAAGTATAAAGAAATCAAAGCAAACTCTTTAATTATTAATGATAACATTTTACTCGATTAAAAAAACAAATACTAACATTTTAAAACGATTTGCAATGCTAAACAACTCAACAAAATCAAAGGTTTGTCCTTATTCAAACAAACTATTTGAAGCCAAGCGACAAAATCAAGTATTCGCATCGGCTGAAGACCGAATAGCGTATCATAACGAACAGAATAATTCACTGCGAAAAAAGTTAAGTTTTACCAACAAAAAAATACTCAAGAATTATAAAATTGCCGATGAAATATTAGGAGATTTTACCGATGTATCAGTACATCGAGAATATTTGAAAGGGATGGGCTTCAGTTTTACCGTTTTTACGAATCTTACACAAATAAAAGATGAACTTGTTTTCGGTTTATTTGATATCGCTTTTATGAAATTACCCGATGAAGATTATTACTATTTATACCGAACAAAATGATAGACTACGACTTAAACAAAATAAAGATTTTACCTGCCGACCATATCGCTCTAAAAGATTATGATTATGTGGTCGGTGTTGACAAGAAAAACAAAGTATTAGAAAAACTCATTTATGCTGTAATTACGGCAGGAGTTATAACATTAATTTATTACGTTATTAAAGATGAATCAAACAAAAAAAAGTAGTGTTAATGTCGGGAACATTAACCAAATGATAAAAGACGAAATCTATAATAGCAAATACTTAAAAACTGCAATATATGTTTTCGGAGGTGTTCTTGGATTGTTTGCATTAGGCTTTGTCTTCAAAGCGGTAAACTACACCGCCCACAATTTCAAAAATCTAAATGCTACTTTAAAAAGATAAAAATAGAGTACACCCAAAATTAAGATTTAGAAATGATGTTGCCAAGAACCTTTTCAACAGCTTAAACAACCAATTTCAAACAATATTAGGGTATCTATATACCCCAATCTAAAAATGTGATAAATGAACCTACTTTACACAAGAATTTCTACTATTGAACAAAAGAATGACCGACAAATTCAAAATGCCAAAGATTTTGATTTTGTTATTGAAGATAAATGTTCGGGAGCGACACCATTTTTTGAAAGAGATGGAGGTAGACGAATTGAAAAGATGATTTCCAAGAATCAAGTAACGAAAATATCGGTTCATCAAATTGACCGATTAGGCAGAAACCTTTTAGATATTCTAAATACAATTGCCTATTTCAATAAAAAAGGCATCTGTATTCATTTCATCCAACAAGGTATTAAAACACTTAATGATGATGGAACTGAAAATCCGATTTCTAAAATGATAATCTCTGTACTTGGCGTAGTAAGTGAGATGGAAAAAAATCTGATAAATGAACGTCAACGAGAGGGCGTGGCAATCGCCAAAGCAAAGGGGGTTTATAAAGGGCGTGTTACAGGAACGAGAGAAACACATTTACATTTCCTAAATAAACCTAAAGTAAAACTTGCTATTGAATATCTTAACAGAGGAATGAAAGGTGTCGAAGTGCAAAAATTGGCTATGTTACATCCAAATACTATAACAAAAATCAAAAAAATTAATCAATTATTAAACAATGATAAGTAAATTGAAATTAGGGCAAATACTTTGTGAAAGATGTAGTTTAAAAAAACCTGCCAACCAACGATACTATTATGTAGTTATTCAAGAAGAGACAAATGATAAGTATTTGGTAATACAAGCCATCAATTCAAATTCTTTGTATGTTTCGGGTACATCAATAAATCCATCACATCCTGAAGAAGATTTGGTCGTTACAGAATTAAAAGCCTCTTATCTTCTTCATCAAGAAATTACAGTTGTAGATTCTATCGTCAATGAACCTGTTGTTTCTGATGCCATAGGTTATGAGGGAATTGATAAGAATATTAAGTTTATACCTTTCAATGATGATTTGATTGGAAATATTTTTTACGAAGTAAAAAGCAAAAGAAACTCAACCTTTTCAGGTTATTTATATTGCGACTTTTATCGTAAAGAAAAATTTATCAAGCCACCCTTCCAAAATTAGCATACCTCGTTTTGAAGTAATCAAACAATATTTCTGTCTTTACAACTCTATCTCCATCGCTAAATGTAGGGAAAGGTAATTTTGTATATAGGTGGTCATTAATCGCTTTTTTTACAGCCGATGCTGTCTGTGTTTTCTCTGACCAATATTCTACTTTAAACTCATTGTTTTTTAGATGTTCCAATAACTTTCTTGCTGTATCTTTTACCTCAACTTTTTCCTTGTCGGAGATTTTTTTATCTCGGTTAAGCATATCAAAAACCGTTAATTCGTCTTCGTCTAACAATTCTCGTTCTGCTCGTTTTTCTTCTTCTGACAAATCTCCCAATAATAATATCAAGGCATCAAATAACTCTTTAACCGTAGCATATTCTTTACCGTTATTGTAGTTCTCAATGATTTCTTGATAACGTTCGTAAAAATCAATTCGCATTGGGTTTTGGTCAAGTAAACGATTCATTTTTTTCGCTACACGGTCTTTTAATGATTGAACGGCAATGTTTTTATTTCCCTCTATTT
>CAISUR010000268.1 GCA_903888655.1 uncultured Bacteroidota bacterium
AAATTATTTCCTTTTAAGAAAAAAGTCAATCGCTCGTTGTGTTTGTATCCTAAATGCGCATTCATATCAAAATAACTGTCCAATTTTACATCAGTAACTGGATTTATTAATGACATATTGATATACTGATCGTTTCGGGAACCTACAAAAAACACATTGGCTCCAGCATACCATTTTGGGGTTACATTCACATCAAGGGTAGAGCTTAATTTTATGGCGGGTAGATTCCAGGCTTGAGTTTCATTATTCAAGGTGTAACTATTCAACGTTCCGTTAATTCCAAAAGTTACATTTTTAGAGAAATCGGCTTTCAACTCGCCAAAGAAACTAACCGTTTTTACGTTGTCATACACAACTCCAAAAGAATTACCATTGGTATATCCTTCTGTATTAGTGTTGGCAGGATCATATCCATTACTTTTAAACAAAGCTTTGTTATTTTCATCCAGTAAAGAACCGCGAATATTATATCCAACGGTATTAGCTAATTTTCCTTTTAAACCTATATAAATATCAAATTTTTGATCGGTTGGAGCGACAGATAATGTTGGGGAAACAAAGAAGTTTTCGGCAACAAAATCATGATAGGTGTTTTGTTTTAATGTTCCTTCTGCACCACCATAAGCAATCATTAAATCACCAACGACTTTATAAGACGCTGTAATATTAGGATAAACAAAAAATTTATTTTGACCGCCATTTATTGCCATACTATAAAAAAAGCTAGCTCCTACATTGACTGATAAATCATCTTTATTGATTTGAAAACTAGGTTTTACCCCAAGATTAGTAAAGCCATATTTAATGGCATCAGTAGGAACAAAATAATCTTTTTGGAAAGTCCCGTTTAGATAATCTAAAACAAATTCGGTTTTTAGCTTAACATCCATTACGTCAAATTGAAATGATGGTTTAGCCACAAATCGATTTTCTCCAGACGAAAAAGCATCCGAAAAATGATTGAAACGAAGCGTAGCTTCTTTAAAAAAACTCTCATTGAACGCCAATCTTCCTCCTAAATAAATGTTTTGATACGTTTGTTTTGGATCGATTCCGTTTAAAAATGAATCTTTATCAGTTTGTGATAATCCTTCGTACAAAATTGAGTTTAGGCCATACCAATTGTACGTCTGACGTTGGTAGCCTAAATCGCCATTCCAAGCCATATTTTTAGATTTACTACCATAGGTTGCCTCTAAAGATGTATTGGAAAACTTATTATCCAATTCAACATTTTTGATACCACCTTGCGAAGATAAATGACGTAACATGGCACCCACATAATCACCATTTTCTAACGTTTGTGTTACAAACAATTCGGCGTTGATATTGCCATAATTTCCGGCTGCTAACGTAGCATAATTATTGAAGATTTTTTCTTTAGCTCCATGTTCAATACCGGCTGCTTTTCCTTTTGAAGGTGTAAATGTGGATGCTACTGGAAAAGAGAAAATATTATATTGGATATTCTCTTTTCTAGAATTGTCTTCATCATCTATAGTCGGAGTTTCTTTTACTTTGAAAGCATCCGAAATGGTTGGCGAATAAGGTTTAACAACATTTACGACTTCCGTGCCGATATTTTCATCTTTTTTTTGAGCGAATGATAATTGAGTAATCAAAAAAACTACTGCAATTGCGATTTTATGTTGGAAATTCATTTTCATATTTAAATTTTTAAAAGCACTTCGACTGCGCTCAGTGTGACAAATTATGATTTAAAATGCTATTTAAATTATTTAGTAATTGACGAATTCGTTTTACTTTCTTCGGTTTTGATAGTATCCAATTCGGTTTGTGCCTCTTGAACTACATCTGGAAAATCGGCGAAGTTTTCAATAACGCTATCCAAAATGGCTGTTGATTGGAAACTGTCTTTTAAACCGTAATAATTTTTAGTCATTACAATCAATCCTCTCGCACCAAAGTATTTGTAACCCGAATAGTCTTTGGCTAATTTCTGAACCGACTTGTTAGAATCAGCATATTTTGCATCTTTATTTTTAAAATAAGCATCATAATACAACGCTTCTGCAGCTAATTCTCCTTTAGCAATTTTCAACAAATTTGCATAAGCAATTCTGGCTTTAGTTTCATCATTCGCTTTTATTGCAGAACGTGCAACAATGATTTGAGCATCACTTTTAATTTTATCATCCGTTTTTGGATTGGCTAATACTTTATCAGCGTAAACTACTGCATTTGAATACTCTTTTTGATCATAGTAGGCGCGCATCAAATTGGCTTGTGCAAAAGTTTTGTTTTGCGGAAAATCAGCTTCGGTTTCTAATCGTTTTAAAACAGGAATTGCTTTAGAAAAATTATCTTTTTTCAAATGAATTTCACACAAACGAGCTAAAGATTGCTCGGTGAACTCACTCTTAGCTTGTGCAATTACGAATTCATAATTTGTAATCGCATTTTGCTCTAAACCATCTGCATAATAGCATTGTCCTAAATAAAAATTTGCTTTTAAAGCATGTCCTCCCTTTGGAAACTTTGCAACATAGGCGCTCAAATTGGATATGGCTTGTTTGGTATTATTTTGCAAATATTGCTTTTCAGCAGCTTCGTAGGTGTCATTATCTAATTCAATATCCGAAACTTCAACGAAATCAAGGGTTCTTACCCATGAAGCATATTCGTCTACTTTACCAATATCAACATAAATCAAACGTGCTGTAGAAACTGCTTCTAGTGCCTCTGGAGTTCTTGGATATTCTGAAGCCACTTTCTTAAATTTTGCAATTGCCAACTCGTTTTTATGTGCATTATAATAAATCAATCCTTGACGTAAAACCGATTTTGCCGCATAGGAACCATTTTTGAATTCGGTTAATAATTGGTCATAGGTTTTAATAGCTAATTCAGTTTTGTTATCTGCAACATAAGTATTTCCTAATTCGAACAAAGCATCATCACGATATTGCGATGTTTTAAATGTTTGAAGAAACTTATTGAAATCATCGATTTTCTTATCGTTCTTGTTTACAAATCCGTAACTGATGGCTTTTTGAAACGCCGCATAATCTGCATCAACGCTTTTTAATTCGATGGCTTTATTGTAGGCATCCATTGCTGGCCAATATTTTGAAGTTACAAAACGGCTGTCGCCCAAACGCAAGTAGGAGTCATTCAAACGGATTTTATCATCTTTTACAACATCTATTTGATTTTGAAAATAATTACCCGCTTGGTCATACTCTTTTTGCTTAAAATAGCAATACGCAATATTGTAATTGATGTTTTTATACTCAGGTGTATTTTTAGCTTCTGCCGTTCCTTCAAATTGTTTGAAACTCAACAGTGCCTCTTTAAAATTATCTAAAGTATATTCGGTTTCAGCCTTCCAAAAGGTAGCACGAGCCGAGAATTTTGCATCTTTTTGAACTCCAATAGAGGTTTTAAACATCTTTTGTGCTTCTTGATAATTACCATCGGTAAATAATTCTAATCCGCGATAAAACGTCACTTTTTGATAAGCCAATCGATTTTCTGGACTTTTATTTTTCTCTAACAGCGTTAACGCCTCTTTATAGTTTTTAGAGGTAATATAAGAATTAATCAACAAATTTTCGATTTCCTCTTTACTAGGTGAATTGGGATACTTATTTAAAAAAGTCGATAGAACATCAGGAACCGATTGATAGGAATTCCCAATTTCATAACTTATTTTAGCATAATTTAAGTTGGCGTCTTCTTGAATTTTTTTATCAAAATCCATTTCAGAAGCAATTTTAAAAGCATTCAACGCTTGTTGCTTTCTTTCGGTTTTCATATAACTTTCACCCAAATGATAGTAGGCATTTTGAGCGACAAAGTCTTTTCCGTCAATGATTTTATTAAATTGAGAAATGGCATTTTCGTAATCTTTTTGTTGGTAATAGGTGTATCCCAATTGATAAAAATCGGTATTAGTCCATTTCCCTTTTTTGCCAGCATATAATTTTAAATAAGGTAATGCTTCATCGTATTTATTTAAATTAAAATAACTTTCTCCTATGATTTTATTCAATTCTGATTTTTCCAAAGCATTCGACTTTGCCATGGCAGCTTTTCCTAAATCAATAGCTTTTTGGAAATTACCTAATTTGAAATTCATATCCGCTTGAAAATAGGATAATTTCTCTTTGTATTTTTCTTCACCAGAAACTTGGTCAAAATATTTAGTGGCTTGCTTATAATCATCACCTTCATAAGCCATAAATCCTAAATAATATTTGGCTTGCGAACCATATTCTTTAGAATTAGCTATTTTATTCAAATATATTGTAGCTTCCTTTTTGTTATTGGCAGTAAAAAAAGTGTACCCTTTTTGAAAATTGTATTTTTCTAATTCATCAGACGTTAAGGTGCTTTCATCTACTTTACTAAAATATTCTATTGCTTGTGGAAAATTTCCATTATCAAAATAATATGTTGCCACACCCAAATAAGCTTGATTTTGCTTAGTACTCGTTGGATAATTAGCGACAAAATCTTCCATTAATTTAGCCGCATCTGATTGGTTCAATCGAATAGCACAATTGGCTACATAATAAGCACAATCTGCCTGAACATCTTGTTCTTTATTATTTTGTTGGACTTTATCAAATAGAATTTGCGCTGCAAGATATTGCTTATCATTATATAATGAAACGGCTTTGTCAAATTCAGAACGTTGATTTGTATAAATCGCCGATTGCTGCGCTGCAATTGTTGCTCCCGAAGCCAATACATTTAAAAGTAAAAAAGTTGCTATTTTTCGCATTGTCTGGTATGTTTTTATAATCATTCAAAATTATCACTCTCCTATTGTATAACGTGAGATTGTTCGCTTTTATTATAAACATTTTTCTTAACAATTCAATTTTAGATATTAAATTTTAAATATCAAATATTAAAAATTTTCTAA
>CAISUR010000269.1 GCA_903888655.1 uncultured Bacteroidota bacterium
ATACACCAGCGCCTTATTCGCCAACTTTATTAAAAGAATGGCTACCAAATGCTGCTGATGTTGTTAAAGCTGTCAAAAAAGTTATGTACAAATAATATTAAACTATTATATTTGAGGCTTCATCAGAATTAAATTTGGTGAAGCTTTTTTTTTGCCGCTATGAATAAAATATTACGATACCTTCTTCTCATTGGATTTATCAATTTAAGTTTCGCTCAAACAAAAGTTAGCGGCGTTATTGTAGATACTAAAAACCAACCTATTTCTTACGCAAATATTATTTTTAAAGGTTCTAACGAAGGAACGGTAAGTGATGAAAATGGTAAGTTTTATTTAGAATCCGCTAAAAGTTATACAGCTATTGTTGCTGCTTTTGTTGGTTATACGAACAAGGAAATTACCTTGGATAAAGCAGTAACCTATAATATGAAAGTCGTTCTATCAGGAGAACAAGTCCTTCAAGAAGTGGTGATATACAATGGCAAAACTTCCAAAAAGAATAATCCAGCTTTACGAATTTTGAGAAAAATATGGGAACGTAAAAGAAAGAATGGTTTACGGATGTTTGATCAATATCAATATCAAAAATACGAAAAAGTAGAATTTGATTTGAATACTATTGACAGCGCTTTTATGAAACAAAAGGTTTTTAAGGGAATGGAATTTGTATTTAAGCGCGTTGATACCTCAAAAGTTACGGGAAAAACCTACCTTCCAATTTTTATAAATGAATCACTTTATGATGTTTATGGGGATAATAAATTGAATAAAGAAAAATCTATCATTAAAGCCAACAAAAATTCGGGTTTAAGTAATGGAGATGGCGTAAATACATTTATTAAAGATTTATACAACGACTATAATATCTATAACAATCACCTTAATTTTTTTGACAAAAGTTTCACAAGTCCAATTTCCACAACTGGAATAGATGTCTATAATTATGTGCTGCGCGACAGCGCATTTGTTGACAAAAAATGGTGTTATAACATTGTGTTTTATCCTAGAAGAAAAAATGAACTAACTTTTAAAGGAGATTTTTGGGTAAATGATTCCACTTTTGCCATCAAAACTATCAATATGGCAGTTTCCAAAAGTGCCAATATCAATTGGATTAAAGATATCTATATCGAACAAGAATTTGATGTAGTTAATGACTCTGTGTTTTTATTGACAAGAGATTATATGATGTCAGATTTTGCTTTAAGTAAAAAAGAATCTTCTAAAGGAGTTTATGGTAAAAGAACTACCTTATTTAGAAATCACAAATTTAATGAGCCTAAACCCGAAAAATTTTACAAAGAAGAAATTAATTTTATTGATAATGAAGTCTTTAAAAAAGATGATGCTTATTGGGAGCAAAATCGATTTGAAAAACTTAATAAAGATGAAGTTGGTGTCTATAAAATGTTAGACACCTTAAAAACGGTCAAGAAATTCAAACAAATGTATAATCTGGTATCTATTCTTGGCAGCGGTTATATTCAGAAAGATCATTTGGATATTGGACCGCTATTCTCTACTATTGGATTCAATGTTGTAGAGGGATGGCGACTTCGTGTGGGTGGAAGAACTTATTTTGGACATAATGACAAATGGCGCTTGCAAGGATATACAGCTTATGGATTTAAAGATGATAAATTCAAATATGGTTTTTCAGGGAAATGGATGATTGATACTAAAAACAGAATTATCATTTCAGGTGGTAATAGAAGAGATGTAGAACAAATTGGTGCTAGTTTAACAACTACTAACGATGTTCTTGGCAGGAGTTTTGCATCGTCAAGCGTCTTTAGTTCGGGTACCAATGGCAAATTAACCAATATTAATATTACTACGGCTTCTATAGAAGTTGAACCCGTTAAAAATTTAATTTTGCAAAGTGGATTTTCCTACAGAACTTTAGAAACAGCATCACCAACATTTAGTTTAGACTATTATACCGATGATACACACACCACTACCAAGAGTTTGGTAAAACAGTCGGAAGTGAATCTTCAAGTGGAATATACTCCAAAGAAAAAAACGGTTGGATATGGCGTAGAGCGAACTACTGTAGATAGTCCATACAGCAGATTTTTCATCAATTATAGTCAGGGATTTAAAGGATTAATGAATAGTGATTTTGATTACAGTAAGGTTCAGTTATATTACAAACAACCGCTATTAATTGGACCATTAGGAAGAACTGATATCACAGTTGAATTAGGTAAAACTTTCGGAAAAGTTCCGTTGGGATTGATGAGTGTTGTTCCAGGAAATCAAACGTATTTCATCATTGGAAATACTTTTAGCAACTTAAATTTCTACGAATTCGTTTCCGATAGATATGCTACAATGCAATGGCAACATAATTTTCAAGGCCGATTATTTTCAAGAATTCCAATCATAAAAAAGCTGAATTGGAGAGAAATTATAGGTTTAAAGACTGTCTATGGAGACATTTCAGATGAAAATAAATTACTAAATGCCTCTGGTTTAATTTATAAAGCTCCAACAACACCTTATTGGGAATATAGCGTTGGAATAGGAAATATTTTTAAAGTATTTAGAATCGACGCTAGTTGGAGAGGAAATTATAGAGACACACCAGGTGCAAATAATTTCACAATTAAAGGAGAATCTGGATTCTATTTTTAATCGAAATGTAGTTCAGATTCTAATGTAATGCATGAGGCAATCACTTTTCTCACGTCCCAAGACACGACTATAAAATTCATTCTTGATACTTTTGGAAATCCAATAATTCAAGAGAGGGCAGAAGGCTTTGCTTCTATGTGTCACATTATTTTAGAACAACAAGTTTCGATAGCTTCTGCAAAAGCATGTTATCTAAAACTAGAAAGTCATTTTGGAACAATTTCCCCAGAAATCATATTCAATTGCGAAGATTCAGAGCTGCGAAATTGTGGGGTTTCCCGACAGAAAATAATGTATCTCAAAGATTTAGCTTCAAAAGTGATTTCGAAACAAATTGATTTTGAAAGTTATAGTGCAAAATCCGAAGAGGACATTCGTAAGGAATTGATTACTATTAAAGGTGTTGGCAATTGGAGTATTGAAGTTTATTTAATGTTTTGTCGGCAATTGCCTGATATTATTCCACTTGGAGATATTGCCATCAAAAACACCTTGAAAGAACTGTATAATTGCGAAACTGTAGATGAAATGCAAAAACTTTCAGACCAATGGAAGCCTTTTCGAACTTATGCTTCCTTCATAATTTGGCATTATTATCTTAAAAAAAGGAACAAATTTTAATTAAACAAAATACTACATAAATCCCAAAACCCAATACATCTCTTATCTGCATTGGAATTTAGAATTTGTTTTTTGGAATTTCATAAGCAAACTATACATATTTAGCACATTTGTTTTTTATAAAAAACTTACATGTTGCATAAGTTCTTAAAATTTTGTTATTTTTGCACCCGATAAAATTTATAACAAAAATTATATTTATGGAATCAATGATGATTTATGTGCCAATAGTAATGGCGTTAATTGGGTTAGCTTTTATGGCAATCAAAAGATCTTGGGTTTTAAAACAAGATGCTGGAGATGGAAAGATGAAAGAAATTTCAGATTATATCTATGAAGGTGCTTTAGCTTTCCTAAAAGCAGAATACCGATTATTAGCCATTTTTGTGGTTGTAGCAAGTATTGTGTTGGCAGGTATCACTTTTTTACCTGGCGTTAAAACCGATATATTAATTGTTGTAGCCTTTGTTTTTGGTGCTTTCTTTTCAGCATTAGCTGGAAATATGGGGATGAAAATCGCTACTAAAACCAATGTAAGAACGACACAAGCTGCTCGTACTAGTTTACCACAAGCTTTAAAAGTTTCTTTTGGTGGTGGAACCGTTATGGGATTAGGTGTTGCAGGTTTAGCAGTTTTAGGATTAACAGGGTTTTTTATTGTTTTCTATACCATCTTCATGAAAGGAGCTTGGACTAACAGCGAAGACATGACTAAAGTACTTGAAACTTTAGCAGGTTTCTCATTAGGAGCTGAATCTATTGCATTATTTGCTCGTGTAGGTGGAGGTATTTATACCAAAGCTGCCGATGTAGGTGCTGACTTAGTGGGTAAAGTAGAAGCGGGTATTCCAGAAGATGACCCACGTAACCCTGCTACTATTGCAGATAACGTAGGTGATAACGTAGGTGACGTTGCCGGTATGGGTGCCGATTTATTCGGTTCTTATGTAGCTACTGTACTTGCTGCTATGGTTTTGGGTAACTATGTTATCAAAGATATGGGCGGAAATCTTAAAGATGTTTTCGGTGGCATTGGACCGATTTTATTACCAATGTCAATCGCTGGTTTTGGAATTTTGTTCTCGATTATAGGAACCATGTTGGTAAAAATTTCAAGTGATGATGCCAAAGAAGCTCAAGTTCAAAAAGCATTAAATATTGGAAACTGGGTTTCTATTGTTTTAACAGCTATTGCTTGTTATTTCTTGGTAAAATTCATGTTGCCAGAAACAATGAAAATGGGATTCTTTGGTGAAGGATTAAAAGACATCTCTTCTATGAGAGTGTTCTATGCAACTTTAATCGGATTAGTGGTTGGTGGAGCTATATCTTCTGTAACCGAATATTATACAGGATTAGGTACAAAACCAGTTTTGGCTATCGTACAAAAATCATCAACTGGTGCTGGAACTAACGTAATCGCTGGTTTGGCTACGGGTATGATTTCTACGTTCCCAACCGTATTATTATTTGCTGGTGCTATTTGGGCATCGTATGCCTTTGCTGGTTTCTATGGTGTGGCTTTGGCTGCTTCTGCCATGATGGCGACAACAGCTATGCAATTAGCTATTGATGCTTTCGGACCAATCTCTGATAATGCAGGAGGTATTGCTGAAATGAGTGAATTACCAAAAGAAGTTCGTACTCGTACAGACATTTTGGATTCAGTTGGTAACACCACTGCTGCTACTGGAAAAGGTTTTGCTATCGCTTCGGCAGCATTGACTTCTTTAGCTTTATTTGCGGCTTATGTAACGTTTACTGGTATTGATGGTATTAATATCTTCAAAGCACCTGTACTAGCGATGTTATTCGTTGGAGGCATGATTCCTGTGGTTTTCTCTGCATTGGCTATGAATTCTGTAGGTAAAGCTGCAATGGATATGGTATATGAAGTACGTCGTCAGTTCAAAGAAATTCCAGGTATTATGGAAGGAACTGGCAAACCAGAATATGGTAAATGTGTGGAGATTTCTACTAAAGCGGCATTACGTGAAATGATGTTACCAGGAGTTTTAACTATTGGTTTCCCTATTGCTATCGTATTATTAGGTAAATTAGTTTACGGAGATAACAACCAATTAATTGCTGAAATGTTGGGTGGTTATATGGCTGGAGTAACTGTTTCGGGTGTGCTTTGGGCAGTGTTCCAAAACAATGCTGGTGGCGCTTGGGATAATGCTAAAAAATCATTCGAAGCTGGTGTTGAAATCAACGGCGAAATGACTTACAAAGGTTCTGATGCTCACAAAGCAGCAGTAACTGGAGACACTGTTGGAGATCCATTTAAGGATACATCAGGTCCATCTATGAACATCTTAATTAAATTAACATGTTTGATTGGATTAGTAATCGCGCCAATTTTAGGAAGTGGAATTGCTCCAGAAAAAACAACAACAAAATGCACAACAGAAATGAAATCATCTTGTTCTGAAGGTGAAATGAATGGAAATTGTGATATGGCTAAATGTGCTACAATGACGAAAGACCAATGTGCTAAAATGTGCGACAGTCTTAAATGTACTCCAGAGCAAAAAGAAAAATGTTTATCTCACTATGATGCGAACGGAAAATTTGTTGCTCTAGCTTGTAAAGAAGGAGAAGGAAAATCGTGTTGCGCTAAAGAAGAAAAAAATGTAAAAGTAGAAATGACCAATGAAAATGGTAAAGCAAAAGCTACCGTTACTACTACTGAAAAAGGAAAAGCTTCTACTCAAACTTTTGAAGGTTCGCTTGAAGAAGTAAAAGCTAAAGTAGGTGCTTTAAAATAATATTTTAATATATTGAATATGGAATGCCTCACGAAAGTGGGGCATTTTTTTTTGTAATAACATAATAAATTCACGGTTAGCACTGATTTTCAATCTCATCGAACACCGACAATAAAACATGAATACTACAGCAATAAAAGTTGTAGTTTTTTGTTAAATATTAGGAACTAGAAATTTATGCAGAATTAGAGAATGATTTAGAAGTTATTTTGTTAGATTTGTTTTTTATCATAGAATGCGCTATCAGGGTATCTTTTTTCGGTGACAAAAATAAGTCTATTTACCTTTTAGCAAAATTAGTTATGGATCAATTTCAACCTTTAATCAATCATATCTCTTCAAGAATTGCGCTTTCAGAAGATGAAATTCAAACGTTTATTTCTTGTTTTAAAATAACTAGGGTCAAGAAACGTCAGTTTATCATCCAACCTGAATTTGTTGCCAAATACCGCAACTATGTTGTGGAAGGCGCCCTTAGGGCTTATGTAGTAGCCGATGCAGGTGAAGAACACACCATTCAGTTTGCCATAGAAGATTGGTGGATTTCGGATTATAGTAGTTATATTTTTCAGCAACCAGCTTCTATGTTTGTAATGGCTCTTGAAGATAGTATTCTTTTACAAATTGATTTTGAAAGTGAACAAAAATTAAAAGCCAACAATCATAAGTTTGAAACATTTTTTAGAATTATGGCAGAACGTTCCTTTGCCGGAATGCAACGTAGATTAATTAGTAATCTAACTAAAACTGCGGAAGAACGTTTTCATGAATTTGAACAAAATTATCCTAAAATAGTCCTTCGAGTTCCTCAGTATGCTTTGGCTTCTTTTCTTGGCATGACTACACAATATATGTCAAAGCTACGAAACACCAGACTTCACAAAAAAAGTTAATCTAGTTTCACTTCTTTTATTCATCTAGTTTCCTATTCTTTCCTAATCTAGTTGATTGGAAATCGGTTGCACTCAGTTGCATCTTTGTACTGTCAATAACGACAAATAATTTTAAAAAAATAAAGATGAATACAACAGAAAAAGTAACGTTTACCGTTCCAACCAGAGATCAAGTATCTGAAAACAACCAAGCCATTTTTGACAACCTTCACAAGATGATTGGTTTTGTTCCTAATTTGTATGCCTATTATGCGCATAGCGAAACGGCTCTTGCTGATTATCTAGCTTTGCAAAATCGTAAAAGCTCTATTACCAACAAAGAAAGAGAAATAGTCAATTTAGTAACTAGCCAAATCAATGGTTGTCGTTATTGTCAATCCGCTCACTCAGTTTTTGGAAAATATGCAGGACTTACTGAAGAACAAATTCTTGAAGTTAGAAGAGGATCTGCGTCATTTGACTCTAAATTAAATGCGTTAGTTCAATTCACAACTTCAGTAGTTGAAAATAGAGGTAGAGCAACTGAAGAAGCTAAAGAAGCCTTTTTTAATGCCGGTTATTCTCAAGCAAATTTAATTGATGTTGTGATCGTAATTGGCGATAAAACTATTAGTAACTATATACATAATATAACAGAAATAGAAATTGATTGGCCAATTGCGGTAGCAATTTAATTTTCTAAAATAAAGAAAGCTGGCTTAAATTTTACAATAAGTCGGCTTTTTTTGTTATAATGTAAACTACCCGACAATTCCCTTTTTCATAGCCTCTTATTTTTGTATCATCAAAATATAAATACTATGAAAAAACTTTTTGTAATCCCTATTTTATGCTTGCTGTTTGCCTGTGAAGAGCAAGGAGTCTTAACCCGAGATGGTGTTAATACTACTATAAATCAAGGTGCTGTATTGAAATATCACGGAACTTTTGTGCCGACATCAGGAATTTTGGTTACAGGTGAAGCCAAAATTTATCTAGAGAATAACCAGTATAAGGTAGTTCTGGATAATTTCACGCTTTCTAGCGGTCCCGATTTAAAAGTCTATTTGTCTAAAGCCGCCACCCCAACCAATTTTGTGAGTTTAGGAAATTTAACTTCCCAAACTGTTTATCCCATCCCAACTTCGATAAATATTGCCGAATATTCGCATGTGTTGATTCATTGTCAACAATACAATCATTTGTATGCTATTGTGGCATTAATCTCAAATTAATAACCATGAAAAAGATACTTTTAGTAGTCCTGATTTTATTTTTAGAATACCAAATTAATGCTCAAGGATGCAGTGATGCCGGAATTTGTTCTATCAATCACGGATTCCAATCCAACGAAAAACAATTTAAAAACACCATTGAGTTGGCCGCTAGTTACAGTTTGGGGGAAGCCGATGTGGTGTATTATGCTCCTTATATCGCCTATACCAAAAAATTTAATGAGCGATTTTCATTTACCAGTAAAGTTACTTATGCTACTACTCATGGAAGTTTTGGTACCCGCAGTCAATTTGGCGATGCTTTTTTAATTGGAAATTATTCCTTCAAAGAAAAAAACAAGAAACAATGGAGTGCCTTATTGGGATTTAAATTTCCGTTTACGGCTTCTAATCTGAAAATTAACGGCTATTCCATACCGTTAGATTATCAATCCAGTTTGGGAACTATCGATTTGTTTTTGGGAACGAATTGGAAGTATAAAAAATGGGATTTTAATGGCGCTTTGCAAATTCCAGTGGTCAATTTGAATAAAAATTCTTTTTTCAAGGAATACAGTGGAACCAATGATTTTCCATCAACCAATTTATTTCAACGTAAACCCGATGCGCTGGTAAGAGCTACTTATTCCATTCAAACAACAAATCAAAAATTGACGTTCAAGCCCAATGTATTGTTCATTTATCATTTAGGAAAAGACAGTTTTGAAAATATTTTCGGACAAAGAGAAAACATAACGGGTTCAGACGGTTTAACCATTAACGGAAATTTAATAACCTCTTACAAAATTACAAAACATAACAGTATTGAAACTTCATTGGCAACGCCTTTTATGGTGCGAACGATCCGCCCCGACGGGTTAACCAGAAGTTTTGTATTAGGAGTACAATATCAATATTCATTTTAAAAACTTTTTTACGTCAAATGTAAACTACCCGACAAAACCATTTTGGAACTCGCTATACATTTGCTTCATCAATAAACAAAAACAATACTATCATGAAAAAAGCATTTTTAATTTTATTCGTTGTACTATCATCAACGTTAAGTTTTGCACAAACCGCTGCAAAAAGAGCCACAGCATTTAATTTAGAAAGCAAAGTAGCCCTTCAAGGATATGATCCGGTGGCTTATTTTAGTCAGAAAAAAGCCGTAAAAGGAAAATCATCAATTACTTCAACTTATGAAGGCGTGGTTTATAATTTTTCTACTCAAGCCAACAAAGATGCTTTTGTAAAAACTCCAGCAAACTATGAACCTCAATATGGCGGTTGGTGCGCTTATGCCATGGGAAGTTCTGGTGAAAAAGTAGAAATCGACCCTGAAACTTTTAAAATTGTGGACGGAAAATTGTATTTGTTTTACAATGCCTATTTCAACAATACCCTAAAATCATGGAACAAAGACGAAACCAATTTGAAGAAAAAAGCAGATAGTAACTGGAAAAAATTTATTCAATAAATAATTTTAACTAAATAACACAACATGAAAAACCCTATTCTAACTTGGATTATTAAACTTACAGCAGTTATAATCTTATTGCAAACTTTGTATTTTAAATTTACTGGGGCTAGCGAAAGTGTTTATATTTTCTCTACTTTAGGAATCGAACCTTTTGGAAGAATTGGCTCTGGAATTGTAGAATTAATAGCTTCTATTTTAATTTTAATTCCGAGAACTACTCTACTGGGAGCTCTTATGGCTCTAGGAACGATGTTAGGTGCCATTTTTTCCCATGTATTTGTTCTTGGAATTGTAGTACAAAATGATGGCGGAACTCTTTTTACTTTAGCAATTATCACCTTACTTTGTTGTTTTTTCCTGATTTTTCAAAATAAAGAACGAATCCCAGATTTATTGAAATTTAAAATATAATTGTTAGTTTTATATCAAACTTTAAGTCGATTGCTTTCGTAAATAATAAAAATAGTTTTAAAATGCTCACAAAATCCATTCACAAAACACTATCTGAATTATCGGACTTATTAGATCAATTGACTAATGAAGAGTATACTGCGCCTTGTCGTGAGTTAAGTAATTCAAGCATAGGCGCGCACACCCGTCATGTTATAGAATTGTTCCAATGTTTGGATAATCAATACGAATCGGGTTGTATCAATTACGATAATCGTTTGAGAGATTATCCTATTCAATCGGATGTTTTTGTAGCGAAAGAGGCTTTAAAAAACATTTTAAATGCTATTTCAAAACCCAACAAGAAAGTAGTTTTGCAACAGGTAATTGATGGCGAACCCCTGAATATTGAAAGTAATTACACTCGTGAATTGCTCTATAATTTAGAACATTGTATTCATCATCAAGCCTTAATTAAAGTGGCTATTTTACAAATGAATCATCTGCAAATCGATGAAAATTTTGGTGTTGCTCGTTCTACAATCGAATACAGAAAACAATGTGCACAGTAAGTTTTGTGGCCTCCAATGATCAAACTATCATCACGTCTAATCGCGATGAAAAAGTACTTCGTGAAAGTGCTCTTGAACCCAAAAATTATTTAATCAATAACAAGAATATTATTTTCCCAAAAGATACCAAAGCAGGAGGGACATGGTTTGCCGTGAGTGATGAAGGAACTGTTGTGGTTTTACTTAATGGTGCCTCAGAAAAACACCAATTAAAAGCCAATTACAGAAAAAGTCGTGGGTTGGTTGTATTGGATTTGATTGCGACTTACTCGCCAATTTTAGAATGGGAATCTATCGATTTATATGGAATTGAACCCTTTACAATCGTACTTTTTCAGGATGAAAAGTTGTATCAATTGCGTTGGAATGAAATCCAAAAAGAAACGATATTTTTAGATGCTACTCAAAATCACATTTGGTCCTCTTCTACATTATATGATGCTGAAATTCGCCAGAAACGAGGCAATTGGTTTTTAGATTTTACAGCGACTAAAGTTAATCTTGAACCAGAAGATTTATTTCATTTTCATCGGTATACCGAAGATCAAAATCAAGAACACGGATTAGTAATTAACCGAGGTGATGTGTTGAAAACGGTGAGTATAACGCAAACCGTTATCGAACAAAACAAAGTTGAAATTTTGTATTCTGATTTGATAGCCAAAAAAGAATTTTCAAATTTATTTATAACGGTTTAAAAGGATGAATTGGAAACTTTTTTTTCATAAACTTTTTCATTGGGAATATTGGCCGTTTCAAATTGTATATGTTCCCATTTACTTTTTGTGGGCATTTTATGCTTTAAAAGCACGTACCATTTTCTTTTTCAATTCGGCGAATCCAACTATGACGAATGGTGGCTTTATAATGGACAGCAAAAAAGAAATTTATGATTTAATTCCGCAACAGTATTATCCAAAAACCGAATTGGTTACAGAGAAATCCGATTTTGAGAAGGTTGAACAATTGCTGCATGATGCACAAATAAAGTTGCCGTGTATTGCCAAACCAGATATTGGATTGCGGGGTTCAGCAGTAAAAAAAATCAATTCCATCAATGAGTTGCAAGTATATCATAGTAAAGCTAATTTTGATTATTTGTTGCAAGATTTAATTCCGTATGAACACGAAGTCGGAATTTTTTATGTTCGTTTTCCAAATGAAAATAAAGGCAGAATTACCGGAATTGTCTCTAAAGAATTTCTGGTTGTTGAAGGAAATGGAATATCGAATTTGGAAGATTTAATTCTTCAAAATCCGAGGTATGCTTTGCAATACAAAACTCTAAAAATGGAATATGGCAATGAATTGAAACAGATAATTCCAAAAGGTGAAAAGCGCAATTTAGTTCCTTATGGGAATCATGCGCGCGGTGCCAAATTTATCGATTCAAGTCATTTAATTTCCGATAAATTAACCCATGTTATTGATGAAATGTGTTTGCAAATTAACGAATTTTACTTTGGCAGAATGGATGTAATGTATCACAATTGGGAAGATTTAGAAGCCGGTAAAAATTTTCAAATTGTGGAGTTAAACGGCGCTGCGAGCGAACCAACACATATTTACGATCCAAAGCATTCTATCTTTTTTGCGTGGAAATCATTGGCGCAACATATTACTTATATGTACAAAATAAGTGTGGCTAATCGAAAACGAGGCTTTCATTACTTAACGCACAAAGAGGGCATGCAACAATACCGATTGCATTTGAATCAAAGTGCAAAAATTGTGAATTTTTAATGCAAACAATCAAGAACATATTCGTTGGATTTTTAGTAAGTTTCATAGGGTCCATTCCACTTGGATATTTGAATGTTGTGGGTTTTGAATTATATAAACGATTCGGTATAAATCAGACTATTTTC
>CAISUR010000270.1 GCA_903888655.1 uncultured Bacteroidota bacterium
AGCCACGGTATAATCTTTCACATCACAATTCAATTGCGAACACGTTTTGGCAATAGCTTGGTCGCTATTTTCAACCATTAATTCTTCCCCAAAAACATTGATGTGGTGTTTGGTCCTTCCTGAAACCCGAATTCGAAATGGTTTTAACGAAGTAAACCGAACGGTATCACCAATTAAGTAACGCCATAAACCCGAATTAGTAGTAATCACCACCGCATAGTTTTTGAATAATTCTACTTTCGATAACGGAATTACTATCTGATTGTCGGTTCCAAAAGTATCCATAGGGATGAATTCATAAAAAATTCCATAATCTAACATTAATAGTAAATCATTGGAATAATTCAAATCTTGAATGGCAAAAAATCCTTCCGAAGCATTGTAAATTTCATAATATTTAAAATCATTATTGGGTATAATTTTTTGGTATTGCTCTCGATACGGTTCAAAATTTACGCCACCATGAAAATATACTTCTAGATGCGGCCACAACTCTATTAAATTACTATTTCCTGTTTCCGATAAAATTCGATTGAGTAAGACTAACATCCACGAAGGAACGCCAGCAAAACTGGTTACATTTTCGTTTTTCGTTTCGTTGATGATCGCCGTGAGCTTGCTTTCCCATTCGCTCATTAATGAAATTTTGTTGCTTGGTGTGCTGCTAAATTCTGCCCACATCGGCATATTTTCAATTAAAATCGCCGATAAATCGCCAAATGAAGTATTGTTATTTTCATAAATTTGAGAACTACCACCAAGTCGCAAACTTTTGCCCAAAAACATTTCCGAATTTTCATTATTATTCAAATACATGCACAACAAATCTTTACTGCCTTTGTAATGACAATCTTCGAGAGCACTTTCACTCACCGGAATGAATTTGCTTTTGGCATTGGTCGTTCCGCTTGATTTAGCAAACCATTTAATAGGTTCGTTCCAAAAAACACTTTGTTCGCCTTGGCGCGTGCGTTCAATTAAAGGTTCTAATTCTTCGTATGTCGAAACAGGAATTCTATCAGTAAACGTTTTGTAGCTTTTAATCGATTCAAAGTCATATTGTCTGCCAAATACAGTTGTTTCTGCCTGACGAATTAAGTTCATCAGCAATTCTTCTTGCACTTCATTAGGGTACTTTAAAAACAACTCAATCTGATGAATGCGTTGCTTCAAAACCCAAGAGGCGATCGAATTGATTATTGGAAAAGGCATTTTTTAGTTATAAATTATGAGTTGTGAGTTATGAGTTATAACTTTACCAAAAATAACAAATTTTGTTGAACTTTAAACTTTAAACCTGAAACTTTAAACAAATGATTTACGAAGGCGTTCTTACCAAAATGCAAACCGAATATTCCAATCCTATTCAATATTATTTAGTTTTTGAAACTAGTTTTTTGAATTTGAATCAATTGCTCGATAAGAATTTAGAGATTGATTTTATGGGTTATCAATGTTTGAATTGTGGGAAAAAGAAAAAAATCTTCCGTCAAGGATTTTGTTATGATTGTTTTATGAGCAGTGCAGCCGCTGGTGATTGGATTATGAAACCCGAATTGAGCACGGCACATTTAGATATTGAAGATAGAGATTTGGATTATGAAAAGAAAGTGCAATTGCAACCTCATATTGTGTATTTGGCTTTGTCGAGCGAGATTAAAGTAGGAGTAACGCGCAAAACGCAAGTCCCAACCCGATGGATTGACCAAGGTGCGGTGCAAGCGATTCCAATCGTTGAGGTACCGAATCGCTATTTAGCAGGAATTACCGAAGTTGCTTTAAAAAATCATTATGCCGATAAAACCAATTGGCAAAAGATGCTTAAAAATGAGGTTCCCGCAGCTAATTTGGTGAAAGAACGAATGAGTTTGCGATATTTAATTCCGAAAGAAGTACAAGACTATTTTCATCCCGAAAAAGAAGATTTATACGATTTACATTTCCCAGTATTAGAATATCCTAAAAAAGTAGCAAGTTTAAATTTAGATAAATCGCCCAATTTCTCTGGAAAATTAAAGGGAATTAAAGGACAATATTTAATCTTTGAAGATGGAACTGTTTTTAATGTTAGAACCTTTGAAGGTTATGTGGTAAAGATTTCTTTATAGAATAGGTGCTTCTTGTTTTCATACTTTTGTAAAGATTAAATTAATAAAAATGTTTTGTGAACTTTTGTTGTTTAATTATGGAGAGGCGACGGCAATCGCCTCTTTTTTTTAATTATGGGAAAGGAGTTGATTGTACAGTATACCAATTCAAATCAAATCTTCCATCAGTCATGGTTATAAAATCATTTGGATTATCATATCTTACAAATTTGCCTTTAAAATTTCCAGATACAATTCTATTAGGTAAATCATATCTTGTGATATTTATTTCCCCTAGACTTTCTATTGAACCGTAATATGCATAATTGCTAATATTTGAATCCCATATTTTAAAATAAATATGTGTAAATGGAGTACTATCAACTTGATTATGAAAGTTACTTTGATGTAACGCATATGTATTTACACCAATAGCTTTTAAATTTTGTATATGTAAATAAATATTGAACCCAACAGCACTAGCTCCGTCTTTAACCTCTAATTCATCCCAAGTTATACTGTCAGGAGAAGCCCAAAATATCATCCCTTTTGAACTTGGATTCACTCCATTACCACCCGTGGGATCTCTTGGTTTATAGACTTTACCGTTAATAGTAACACCAAAGGTGTTGGCACCAACTTGTGTTTCGGGCGGGAGTTGAGCATTATAGCCACTAGAGGTGTCTTTGGTACAGCTTTCTAATCCCCAGATTGTGATGAATAGCATTGTTGCTAAAATTTTTGTTTTCATATATGTAAAATTTAATTTATTAGCGGTCATATATGGTATCGCCTTTTATTTATTGATGTTTGTTTGCAACAAACTTGTTGTTAATGGCGATTTCATAGTATGTTGAAATTAGATGTTTTTATCGTAACGAATTAATAAAAATGTTTTGTGAACTTTTTTTGTTTTAATTCTTGGGTTGCTACGCCAATAGCAACCCTTTTTTATTTTTAAGGAAAAGAAGTATTCATTAAATTTGCTCCTGTATCAAATCTACCATCTGTAATTTGTATAAATTCATTCGGATTATCATATCTTACAAATTTTCCTGAAAAATTGCCTGATGTGATATAATTTACAGTATCAAATCTTGTAATATTAATAACTCCTTGTCCTTCAACAGAACCATAATAAGCATGATTTTTAATATTACTATCCCAAATTTTAAAAAAAATGTGGGTTTCGGGTACGCTATCTATTTGGTTTTGAAAATTACTTTGTTTTAACACATATTGACCCACTCCATTTTGGTCAAGATTTTGAAGATGCAAAACCATTTTAAAGCCAACTGAACTCGCACCGTCAACTACAACAAGTTCTTTGTAGAGATGGTCATTTAATGTATAGTCACCCCACCAAACCATCCCCTTCCCCTGTTGTCCAGATCAGTTAGTACCTGTTTGGTCTCTAGGCACATATACTTTACCATTTATGGTAACTCCAAACGTGTTCGCACCTATTTGCGTTTCTGCTGGTAAAGAGAACGTTTTATCTTTGCTTGTAGAGTCTTTAGAGCAAGAAGCTAATGCAATGAATAATAGTAAAAGCGTTGTTTTCATATTTGGTTGAGATTAGATGTTTTATAGTAACGAATTAATAAAAATGTTTTGTGTTCTCTTCTTGTAAAGTTAGGAAAAAGGAGCTTACCTTTTATGTCCATTCAAAAGTAGCAACACCATAAATAACCATTACATAAAAATGACATTAATTTTTATAACCAAAAATCTGTGAAAATCTCTAAAATCCGTCACATCCGTGGCATAAAATCAGGGTTTCTTTCTCTCTACTTGGGGTCAAACCAAATCCAATAGGGGGTTTTATAAATAAGATGGGGTTTTGCTTCGCCAAATTGGGGTTACAGCAGTTCCAATTAGGGTTATTATCAATCAAGTTGGGGTATTTCAATTTTATATGGGGGTGCAGCAACATCCCGTTAGGGTTTTGCTCAATCAGTTGGGGTTTTCTTCCCCACACTTCAACATGCTAAATTCCATATTGCTTATTCCATATTTTCTTCAGCATCTTAATGATTTCCTTTTTTATAACTATTACGGTGTTTTCTTTTTGAATAAACCATTCAATAAATCCTTGGCTTGGTTAACTACTTTTTTAGTTTTAGCAGTGTCACCCGATTTCGTGTTCTTATTGATTAAATCTTCTAATGCACTCGCACCTTTAGTTAAGGCTTTTTGCTTTTGTTGTTTCATTAAATTAGATGCCAAACTTGCTGCCGCCGACTTCATATCCGTACTTACTTTTGGCTTAGCAAAAGTTCCAGTTACTGTGGCATTAATAGGAACATTATCTAGTTTAGCTACATCCGCTGGAGATAATTTAGCTAACAATGAATTCGCTTCTGTACCCAAATATTTAGCAGGAACAGCTAGCTTTACATTGTAATTCATGGATTGATCAAAACCGTGGGTGCCATCGATGGTTGCTTTAATATCTTGGTATTTTAAATCAAATGGTTTTACATTGACTTTTCCATTACTAAAACTAAGAGCCAATTTTACGTCATTCAAATTCAATTTTTTCAAATCAATAAATTTTAAAGAATTACCCACTGATGATAATAAAGTAGAACCACTCGGATTTATGCTCGTCGAAAGTAATTGTCCTGTTAAAT
>CAISUR010000271.1 GCA_903888655.1 uncultured Bacteroidota bacterium
TTATTGGTGATGAAAAAGGATAGTTGTAATTTTAGACAATCCAATAGTAATAAAACTTAAATTAAAATAAATAGCTATTTCATTATTTTAGGATTTGTATCATCAATATTAAATGCTTTTATTACTTCGTTATAATTGGATGTATCTATTTGTTTTGATTTATTAATGAAATAACTTGGTAATATAACGATTCTAAATGTCTGATTATTTAGATAGTTTGGGGTTAGTGCTAAATTATAAGTTCCTCCAGCATAAATGGTAAAATCTATTTTACTGAAATCATAATCATAATCCAAATCACCTTGAGTTAGATATAATGTTCTTGGGATTAATTGCCAAATAGGTGTACTTGAATCAATCGTCCCTGTTAATCTATAGACTAATATATTGTCTGAAACATATATGGAAGGGCTTAATGTTCTATAAATGGTATATCCATTAGTCGAATCATACCCAAAGTTAACATTTTGAAGTTCTATGACCTGGCTTAATAGTCCGTCTTGACCATTTTGTCCTGGTGCTCCCTGTGCACCTTGTGGACCTGTACATCCTTGTAGCCCTATCATCCCGATAAAAGCTATCAATAAAGTAATTTTTTTCATGATATTTTTTAAGTTTAAGTTGTAAAGATCTATTCAATACTTATGCCAAAAGTTATATTTAACAAAATTTTGTACTTTTGAAAAATGGAAAACGCAAATAAACTCTACATGATAATGCTCGGTTGTCGACCAAAAGGAAGATTTACTGAACAACACGACATCTTCTTTGGAATTGGAAAATCATTAAAAGAATTAATCCCAAATATGAAAGCTTTTTGGCCAGAAGCCAAGGGACAAATTCATATTGATGCTTGGCGAGAAGTTACTGCTGTTGCTGATTTTAAAATTGAAGTTGTTGCAAAAGGAACAGCAACGGAATCAAAGTTTCAACTGTTTTTTATCAATCTCGGCGGTTATAAAGAAAATGAATTTGAAGAGTACCATTATAAAGTTTTGGCTGTTGGAGATTCCTTATCTGATGCAACCAAAATAGCAAAAGCAACATCATTCTATAAACATTTTGGATTTAAAGGTGCTACTTCGCATATTGATGATAAATTTGGAGTAGATATAGACGATTTATATAATGTAAAAGAAATTTTATCACTAAATTTGATAGAACAATTTGAATTACAAATTACTCCTATAGAAAATCTAATAGAAGACAAATTGCACATTGGATATTTGAAAATAGATAAGATAGTTTAATATAAAAGTTCTCGATACTTCACAATCATTTTCTATCATAAGTGATTGTTCAACCCGAACAGACGTTACTACAAAACAAAAAACAATGGGCAGAAATAACGAACGAAACATAAAAGCACACAACGACAAACTTCATAAAGAGCAAGATAAAGCAAAGGCTAAAAAAGTAGCTCGTGAAGAAAAATTAAAAGAAATTGTAAGAAAGTTTAATGAAAATAAGACATGAAACGTTATGACTATTTGCTATTGTGGAAACCACTTACCTTTTGAAAAATGCTGTCAACCTTATATAAAGGGTTTGATTAAAGCTCCTACCGCTGGAGCATTAATGCGATCAAGATACAGTGCTTATGCTACTGGAGATGCTGATTATTTAATTGCTACAACTCATAGCTCTACTAGAAAATTGTATAATAAAAAAGAAATTCTAACTCGTTCACAAAATAACCAATGGTGTCATTTAGAGATTCTTGAAGTTACTCCAAACACGGTTACTTTTAAAGCTCATTATATTGACAACCACAAAAAAGAACAAATTCACTATGAAAAATCGACCTTTATCTTTGAAGATGGCAGTTGGTTTTATGTTGATGGTGAGTATTGATTTCCTTTAAGCACTTCTATATTTCTTAAAGAACCATACCTTTAATAAATCTGCTGTAATAATATATACTGCAACAATACTCAATAATATCCCGAGATTAAATAAAGGGATTGGTACTAATCCTAATTCGTTTGCAAATGGCATATAGGGTAATCCTAAAGTTAGCACCAATCCAAAGATACTTAACAAGGTTAAATAGGTTCCTGGTTTACTTTTAAAGAAATTCTTATGGGTTCTAATAATGAATAGAATAAATAATTCCGTAAGAATGGATTCTACAAACCAACTTGTTTGAAAAGCAGCTTCTTTTACTTTTAAGACATACAACATAGTTAAAAAAGTAATCACATCAAAGATAGAACTATGAATTCCGAAAATTACCATGTAGTTTCTAATGAATTTTAAATCCCATTTGCCGGGTCTATCCAATTGTTCTTCGTCAACATTATCGGAAGCTACGGCTAGATAAGGAAAATCGGTAATAAAATTGGTTAGCAATATTTGTTTTGGAAGCATCGGTAAAAAAGGAAGCAATAGCGAAGCAATGGCAACGCTGAACATATTTCCGAAAGTAGAACCTGTATTTATAAAAATATATTTTAAGGTATTGGCAAATGTTTTTCTTCCTTCCACAATTCCGTCTGCCAAAACCATTAATGTTTTTTCCATCAACACAAAATCGGCGGCTTCTCTAGCAACATCTACCGAATTGGAAACCGAAATTCCCACATCGGCGGCATTGATAGCCGACACATCATTGATTCCATCACCCATATAAGCAACCGTATAGGTTTTGCGCAACGCCTGAATGATACGCTCTTTTTGTTGCGGTTCAACTTCGGCAAAAATGTGCGTTTTTTTTACCAATTCCTTTAAAGCTTCGGGACTGGTATTGAACAATTCTTCGCCTGTCATTACTACAGGTTCTGGTATTCCAATTTTGAGAGCAATTGATCGAGCTACATTTTTATTGTCACCAGTAATAATTTTCAAACCCACTTTAAGTTTCTTTAACTCATTTAAGGTTTCGATAATACCTTCTTTCACTGGATCTTCTAGCAGAATAAAACCAGCAAAAACCATATTGGTTTCATCTTCTTTTGTAATGCTATCCGTAGTAATATTTTTATAACAAATAGCTATAGCACGCAAACCACCCATACCAAATTGAGTGTAATTATTCTCTATGACCTCTTTATGAGAATCAATCGCTTCAACAGTGCCATTGGATAATTGCACTTGAGTACAAATGCTCAAAATTTGCGTATAAGCTCCTTTGCAAATTATTTTTTTGCCTGAATCCAAAGCAATAGCAATACTCAATCTCTTACGAATAAAATCATAAGGCACCTCGCCTATCTTTTTAGGTTGCACTTTTATATCAAGTTGTAATGCTTTCAAAGCATCATCAATCGGATTATCATAACCCGATTCAAAAGAGGCATTCCAATAGGCAAGTTCTTTTACTGTTTCACTCTCAACATCAAAACCATCTACAATCTTTGAAACTTTAATGGCACCTTCTGTGATAGTTCCTGTTTTATCAGTGCAAAGTAAATTGACTTCTCCTAGATTCTGAATAGAAGCCAGTTTTTTTACAATTACTTTTTTGGCTAACATTCTTTTCGCCCCTGCGCTCATAGCTATGGTTGTAATGGCTGGTAACAACTCGGGTGCCATTCCTACAGCAAGTGCAAGAGCAAAAAGTGCCGATTCAATCACACTTTTATGATTCAATAAATTAACCACTAGAATAAAAAAGGAAAGTACTAATGTGATTTTCATCAAAAAATACCCAAAATCTTTAATTCCTTTTTCAAAAGTAGTTTCTACAACCATGTTAGCACTTTGAGCAATGCTACCAAAAATGGTTTCGTTACCCGTATTGATGACTACTGCTTTGGCATTTCCACTTACAATGTTGGCACCTTCCCAGAGGCAATTGGTTCTTTTAGACAATTCGGTGTGTTGATCCAATACGCCTACTTCTTTACGAACAGGATAGGATTCTCCTGTTAAACTGGCTTCGTTGACATTGAGTTCGTTGGCTTCAACCAATAAACAATCTGCCGGAATCATATCTCCAGCTTTTAAGACAATGATGTCGCCACAAACAATATCGGTAGCTACAATTTCTTTGACTAGGCCATCGCGTAACACATTAGTCTTTAAAGAAATCATCGATTGAAGTTTCTCTACTACTTTGCTGGCGTTGCGTTCTTGAAAGAAACTCATCAAGCCCGTTGAGATTACTATAAATAGAATGATAAACACATCGGAAGTATCGCCCAAGAAAGCCGAAAGAATCACAGCACCAATAAGCAATAACATCAATGGACTTTTGAATTGCCCAATAAAAAGTGTAACATCTTTGCTAAAAGCCGATTTTGTTTTTTTACGCTGTCCCAATTGCGAAAGTACTTTAGCTGCAACCGATGAAGACAATCCTTTATCAGAAGTATTAAGTTGCTTGAACCAATACAACGCATCAAATTGCCAAAAACTAGAAGGTGAAGAAGGAGTTTCCATGCTTTATTTTTTATAAAATTAATTGTTTAAAGGCAAAGGCACATTAAATTTACTTTTTCTGCTATCAGCTACAAATAAATCTTCATTGATTTTTTGAAGAATTTCTATTTAGCTAAATAAAATATTTTTGTGTATCATACCATTTAATCTTTGAATTTACTGTGTTATCTTGCTAGCTCCATATTGTCACCCCGACTGCAGTCGAGGAGCTTATATGACTTCGACTGCGCTCTGTCTGACAAAAATAGTATACCAGTAAATTTAAAGATTAAACGGAATCAATTATTTTTTAGAGATGAAAATATATTTGTTTATTCAAACATAGAAAATGGACTATATTTACACAATGAATAATTTTTATTACTTGTAAATATAACTTATTTTAGATTACACTTTAATATGTTAATTTTGAATAAATAATAGGAAGTAAATATCTTAATTTTATAACAATCAAATTACAGAATCAAAAAGCGTCCTTTTCCACTATCAAATTTGATGTTTTCGTCTTTAAAGAGACTATCAAAAATACAACTCGAAATCAAATTACAAGGTTGATCTTGAACAACATTATTTTCAGTCATTACAATCATTTCGTCTGAAAGTTGAATGGCTAAATCAATATCGTGAGTAGAGAATAAAATACATTTATTAGTTTATTGAGACAGTTTTTTCAATAATTTGAAAA
>CAISUR010000272.1 GCA_903888655.1 uncultured Bacteroidota bacterium
AAAGCGATGGCTACAAGCCAAAGAAGGATGAAGTTTCTGTCATAAAAAAATACCCACGATTTTATTTTGAGATTAACATAACTGATATGAACCAGATAAAACGCAAAAGAAGCATTGCCCAAAACCAACATCATTTTGCTTGATAAAAACCTTTGTAAATAGGTACGTTGCGTCATCAATCCTTGAAACAGTAACAAGATAAAGATAGGCAATATAATGAAGAAAATCATTTTACCTTGCCAATGATTTGTGCCATGATCTAATCTACTCGTTTGAAACATTCCAATACTATAAAGCGTTACTATAAAACCCAATGCTCCAATTGTAGTGAGATTTTTTACGGCAGCAATTCTATTCCAAAAAGTGGTAAAATGAGCCAATGACATTCCTGCCGCAAACAATAACGATTGTCCTGCAAAAGTACTCATTAGCACAAAATCAATGGGATACAAATAGTAGTCTTTATTGCCTCCATAAGTTGTCCACAACCAACCTGCAAAAAGAGTACATGACAATAATCCAATTAAAAACAAAATGAGATATGCGAGTTTTTTTTGCAATAAAAGCAACAACAACGGAGCTAAAAAATAAAACGTCATTTCAACAGTCAGTGACCACGATTGTGCTATGGCGTCTAATGAATGGGTAGAAGAAAAACCTTGTAACAATAGATAGTGTATGATAGAAAAATGATATTTTCCAAAACTTGGGTCGAAATAATACAAGGTCAATAACAACCAATATAAAGGCATTATACGCATAATTCGTTGTAGGAAATAATTCTTATAATGACTTAAAGATTGTAAGGGTTGTATTCCATAACTTTTGGCAATAAGAAAACCACTTAATACAAAAAACAACGGCACACCCAAATTGAGTTCACTACTAAATCGGAAAAACTCTGGATGAAGATCATTTTTCCAATACTTACGATTGTGGTACACAAAAATCATAATGGCAGCAATCGCCCTGATTCCTGTTAGTGCTTTGTAATGAATAATTTTAGGAGCATTTTGGATCATGCAAGCCTTTGAATAGTAACTTGGGATAAAGGTACATTTATTTTAGAATTGTCAAATCTACTGAAAATACTGAATTAAATTATCTGTCTTTATGGAATCTAAGGCATTATATTTCCCAAAATAGACTTTCTTTCCAGTTGCTTTATTCCACAACCAAACATCTTCACCTGTATTAGTAAAAAGAAATTGTTCCGTTTCATCAATATGATATCCAGGATATCTAAAAAATCCATCAAATTGAGGCTCTACTAACTTCTTATTTATTGGATCATAAAATCCCCACTTATTGCCTAATCGAATCTGGATTATCGCCCAAGAGGGAATGTCAGGGTAATTGACATATTTGTCTGTGGCTTTAATTTCATCATAATGAACCGGTATTACAATTTCTCCATCTTTGCTTGACAAACCGACTTTTCCTTCAAGAAAAAGTTTACTAAAACCTCCTCCGCGAAAAAAGCTTGATTCATTGTAAATAAAAGGCATTATTTCTTTTCCTGTTTTCTCAATATAACCAACTTTTTTATTTCTTGAACCTAAATCTACCCTATAGGCTTTGGCAATTCCTTTTTCATTGAAATCGCCAATTGAAGCATATTCGATTGGGACAACTAATTTTCCCTGTGAATTGATTACACCTTCTTTACATTCACGATAATGAGTTGCAACGTCGTTGCCGTAGGGATGAAAAGTTACACAATTATTATAAACAACAGCAAGTCCATTTTTAAAAGGTGCTACTTTTTCATACTCACAAGCAATAATGACAACACCGCTCTCATCAGCAAAACCCCATTTTCCATTTTTTTGAATAGGTGTAAGTGTTTTTGTTTGTGACGAAACAAAGTTTATACTTATTACCATCAACAACATCCATATTGTTCTTAAAACTTTATTTGCTTTCATCGATTTCTATTGATCCCCCGATACATTTAAAACTATGTAAATTGTGCGTTTTTCTTCCAGATTCTGCAAACGTTTCCCTCAGATTTGCAGATTTTTTTTTAAAGTCTATAATAAATCAGCACTTTTTTTAAGTGTAGATTAATTAAATTTTCCGTAAAATTCGGTAATGTCAAAATAATAAGAAATAGTTTCGTCTTTTTGAGTTAATTGGATTTTTATCAAATCGATTTTTTTAGTGTCTTTGCTAATTGTTGATTGCCCAACTGGTTTCCAATCTTTAAATTTTTCGCCATAAATTTTAGCAACAAAAGCATATTCAGCAGCAATTCCATTTCTTTCATCTCCTGCATTTTTTATTACAATTGCATTTTCAATAGTTTTACCATCACCTCCTTCATAGGCGACTTTTGTCAAATCAGGAGCTTTACTCCAATATTGTGTTTCAATCGATTTTGAACTTGTATTTATAGTGGTTATACAAGAACTAGTCGTAATAATGATTAGTAGTAAAATAATAAGTTTTTTCATTTTTTTAGATTTGCGATTTTACTTCCCTAAGATAGATATTTTTTCCTTCAGAAATATTTTTTCGATTTCACTTCCTAAATTTGTGGAATTACATCAATGTTCTTCGTCTACTGGCATTACTATCAGAATGTTTTTTTAGGTATTAAAAATTTAGCTTATAATTTTATTTTCTAGCTATTAAACATTTTTAGATTTAGATTCCTTATAAATAAATTTTTACGATGTAATTCAAGATACTACTGAATTGATTTTTTTTTGACTTTTTATTTATTTTAA
>CAISUR010000273.1 GCA_903888655.1 uncultured Bacteroidota bacterium
CCTTTGGTGAAATTATCGCCTGGATTATTGGCTGGGCTTTGATTATGGAATATGCCATTGGCAATATTACGGTTGCCATTTCATGGAGTGATTATTTTACAGGGCTGCTCGATAGCATGGGAATTCATCTTCCTCAATGGGTGCAAATGGATTATCTAACGGCTTCCAATGGGTTTAAAGATGCTACAGCGTTGATGCAAGGCGGAAAAACTTATGAAAATTTATCGGATGGACTGAAAGCAGCTTATACTGCTTATACTACTTCTCCAACATTAGGTTCACTGCATTTAATTGCCGATTTACCCGCATTATTGATTATTGTTTTAATCACTGCGTTAGTCTATCGAGGTATGAAAGAATCACGGAACGCCAGTAATCTTATGGTAGTGGTTAAGCTGTGTATTATCTTATTGGTAATTGCCGTTGGAGTATTTTATGTAGATACAGATAATTGGCATCCATTTGCTCCCAACGGAGTATCCGGAATACTTAAAGGAGTTTCAGCTGTATTCTTTGCCTATATCGGATTTGATGCTATTTCTACAACTGCAGAAGAATGTAAAGATCCTCAACGAGATTTACCGAGAGGTATGATGTGGGCCATTATTATTTGCACTATTTTATATGTAATCATTGCGTTGGTTCTCACAGGAATGGTTCATTATGCCGATTTAAATGTGGGTGATCCTTTAGCATTTGTATTTGATAAATTAAATCTAAAATGGATGTCGGGCGTTATTGCTGTAAGTGCGGTTATTGCTATGGCAAGTGTGCTCTTGGTATTTCAAATGGGACAACCTCGCATATGGATGAGTATGAGCCGAGATGGTTTATTACCAAAACGTTTTTCAAAAGTGCATCCTAAATTCCATACGCCTTCTTATGCTACAATTGTTACCGGATTTGTTGTAGCGATCCCTGCTTTGTTTTTAAACTTGACGATGGTTACCGATTTATGTAGTATAGGAACTTTATTTGCTTTTGTACTAGTGTGTGCAGGCGTATTAGTATTACAAAACAAAAAAGATATTCCACGCGGAAAATTTAAAACGCCTTATGTTAATTCTAAATATGTTTTCCCGTTATTATTGCTCTTCGGAATTGGAATTGCTTTTACCGTAAACAAGAAAGATACTATGGCTTTTTTAACCAATGAAAAGCAAGTGAACACTCCCGCAGATATCGTTACGTCGCTTAATAAAGAACAAACGAAGCAAGTATATAACTATTTAGTTTCCTTTAAAAAAGAAGTAACGACCACCGATTTAGAAAAATTATTGAGTTCATTCAATGAGAATGAATCAAACTATAAAACTATTGTTGACAAAATGCCTGTTGAGGAATCCTTAAAATATGATTCTGGATTTAGTTTATTCAAACACAAAATACCGATGTGGATTTTCTTATTATCTTTAATTGGAATGGCAATTTGGTCATGGAAACAAAATTTATCGTTAATTCCATTACTGGGTTTAATATGTTGTTTGTATATGATGGCAGAATTAAGTATCTGGAATTGGATTTACTTTACCTGCTGGTTATTGATTGGGCTTATTATTTATTTTGGATTCAGCCACAAGAATAGTAAATTGAATAAAATTATAGACTAAATAATGAATTTCTTTGTGCCATGTCAATAAAATTGATTCATTGAGCTTTCTTAATGATTCATCAATATTCTTTTTAAAACACCCAGAAAAGTAATGAAAAAAATAATCTCCATTCTTTTTATCTTAGTTACTTTAAGTGCTTACTCACAATCTATTGATTCGGGTAAAAATAAAAATACAACAATGAGCCTGGCAGAATTTGTAGAAACCGTGAAAGCAAAAAATCAATCGATAAAAAATGCCAAAAGCATCAATGTTATGGTAAATGATTTATTAATTGAAGATTTAAGTGAGTTTAAGATTGATACGAAGACTATTTCTAGATTGGAGGTTTTAGTTTTAGAGCCTAATGGAGTCAAACCAGAGGAAACAAAACCGTCGATTATTATATCTACAATAATAAAATAATTATTTTTTACCTCAACTACTATTGCTTAAATTAGAGATTTTTTATTTGGTCCTCTAATACTAAACCCATCAAATTTGTATATTTGCGTATTAAATTTTACAAACTAAATTCATGCAACATATTATTGACCGTTTTATCAGTTATGTCATTATCGATACCGAATCAGATGCTAATTCTCCAACAACGCCAAGCACAGAAAAACAATTAGTTCTTGCAAACTTATTAGTAAAAGAACTTCTAACTATAGGATTAACGGAAGTTACCATTGATGAAAATGGTTATGTGATGGCAACACTTCCAAGCAATGTTGATCATGAAGTCCCAACTATAGGGTTTGTGTCACACTATGACACTTCACCTGATTTCACGGGAAAAAATGTGAAACCACAAATTGTAAAAAACTACGATGGAGGAGATATAATACTGAATGCTGAACAAAACATTGTTCTTTCTCCGAGTTATTTCAAAGATTTATTATTATATAAAGGACAAACCTTAATCACAACCAATGGTTTAACGCTTTTGGGTGCCGATGATAAAGCTGGTTTGACTGAAATAGTTACGGCTATGGAATATTTGGTACAACATCCTGAAATAAAACACGGAAAAATTAGAGTTGGATTTACACCAGACGAGGAAATTGGTCGTGGAGCCGATATTTTCGATGTGGAGAAATTCGGAGCGAAGTGGGCCTATACTATGGACGGAAGTCAAATTGGTGAATTGGAATATGAGAATTTTAATGCAGCTGGAGCTAAAATTATTTTCAAAGGTAAAAGTGTTCATCCAGGTTATGCTAAAGGAAAAATGATTAATTCGATGCTTATTGCTAATGATTTTATCAATGAATTACCAAAGAATGAAATTCCTCAAGAAACTATTGATTACGAGGGATTCTATCACGTTACTGGATTATCAGGTAGTATTGAAGAGACTAAATTAGAACTTATCATTCGAGATCATGATGCTGATTTGTTTCAAAAACGTAAACAGGTGGTTATGGATATTGCTGCCAAAATCAATGCAAAATTCGCTGCACAATTTGGCGAAGACATTTGTATTGCTGAAGTAAAAGACCAATATTACAATATGAAAGAAAAAGTCGAGCCAATGATGTATATTGTAGATTTGGCAGAAGAAGCGATGAAGCAATTAGATATTACTCCACTTATTAAACCAATACGCGGTGGAACAGACGGTTCAAGATTATCTTATATGGGATTACCTTGTCCGAATATATTTGCGGGTGGTCATAATTTCCATGGGAAATATGAATACGTTCCTGTAGAATGTATGCAAAAAGCTGTTGATGTCATTATTAAAATTGCTGAATTAACGGCAACTACAGATTTTTCTAAAAAATAGAAATTATCAATAATAGAAAAAACCACAAGTTTCGAATTATGAAATTTGTGGTTTTTTTTTATCTTTAACTTCCAAAAAAACAATTAACCAATTTCCTATGCAAGAAAAACATGTTTGGGACAAAGTCAATCAATGGAAAGACGAACTAGAAATTCTAAAAGCTATTTTAGCAAAAACTGAATTAGTAGAAACAACCAAATGGGGTGGGTTAATTTATACTCTTAACGATAAAAATATTGTTGGAATTGGTGGTTTCAAGTCCTATTTTGGAATTTGGTTTATGAATGGCGTGTTCCTTAACGATAAAGCTCAAGTTTTAGTGAATGCACAGGAGGGAGTTACCAAAGCCTTACGGCAATGGCGTTTTAATTCTAAAGATGAAATTGATGAAGCATTAGTATCTGCTTATATAGATGAAGCTATTGAAAATGAGAAAAAAGGATTGCGTCACAAACCGATTAAAAAAGAATTGGTTATTTGTGAGTTTTTTGCAAACGAACTTAAAAACGATACTGAATTTGCAAAATCATTTTTTTCTTTTTCATCATATAAGAAAAAAGAATTCCTAGAATATATTGCGAATGCTAAACAAGAGACAACAAAAATGTCTAGAATGGAAAAAATAAAACCGATGATTTTTCAAAATAAAGGGTTGAATTATAAATACAAAGAATAAAACTTTTGAAGAACTCTTCTGTTTTTTCACATCATATTTTATCTTCTATATATACTCTTTGATATAATCAACATTATCTATAGAAAGCGGTTTTGCTAAATATTTAGAAACAAAGGCATTACTTTCGGCTTTTTTAATATCATCTGGGTTAATTGAAGAACTCAAAACAAATATTTTACATTCAAATTTTAAAGTTTTTTTAATTTTTTCATATTCATCGAGAAATTGCCATCCATTCATGATAGGCATATTTAAATCTAAAAAAACCAATAGCTTGTCGTTTTCCGTTAAAGTTTGATTATTTTCTATTAAAGCTTGTATGGCAACCTCTCCGTTATAAAGAGTAACAATAACATCTGATATTTCTGATTTTGAAAGTAATCTTTTGTGAAAATAATTAATAGCTAAATCATCGTCAACCAATAAAACTGTGTGTACTTTTTTAACCATATTAAATTCGAATTAATGTTGCTACCTATTGAATACTTTTTGAAATAGTAAAATAAAATGTGCTTCCTACTCCTAATTCAGATTCTACCCAAATTTCACCATTATGAATATTAACTATCTTTTTACAATGAGCCAAACCTATTCCGTGTCCAGAAAATTCCGTATAATTATGTAACCTTTTAAAAATTAAAAATATATAATCTACATTTCTCGCGTCAATTCCAATTCCGTTGTCATTTATTGAAATTAAGAAATCATTCTCTCTTTCGATACTATTAATTTTGATTATCGGTTGCATTTCTTTTTTAGTAAATTTAATAGCGTTACTAATTAGGTTTTGAAACAATAATCGGATATGAGTAGGGTGACAATTTAACAAAGGTAGTGAGTTATAGGTAATAATTGCATTACTATTTGAGATGGCGTTCTTTAAATCATCTAAAACATCTTGAATGATATGGTTCAAATCGCTAAATATAAATTCTTCTTTTTTGTTAATCCGAGCATATTCCATTAGTCCAGAGATTAAGGAACGCATTCTTTTAGCAGATTGATTGATAAATTTCACAAAAAGTTGTCCTTCTTCGTCTAATTTATCATTATATTCTTCTTGTAATAGATTAGAAAAACTTATTAAAGTGAGTAATGGCTCTTGTAAATCATGTGACGCAATATATGTAAATTGCTCCAATTCTATATTTTGACTTTTTAAAACTCTGTTTTGACGTTCAATCTCATTTTCTTTTTCCTTCCGGTTACTAATATCTCTAATAAAAATGCAATAATGAAATTCATTATTTACATCATCAATTGGAACAATAACTAATTCAATTGGAAATTCTTTACCATCTTTTCTAGTAGCGACTAACTCCAATATTTGATCATTTCCATTTGAAGTCAATTCTTTTAGTTTTTCTTCAGAATATTTTTTTTCATTTTGGGGGAAAATA
>CAISUR010000274.1 GCA_903888655.1 uncultured Bacteroidota bacterium
GATTTCAGTTTTAAATTCTTGGGCTTTCATAAATCAAGTATTGCTTTATTATTACAGTACAAAGTAAAGTATAATTTTATTAAAAAGCAAACATTGTTTAATATTTTTTTATAAAAATAAAGTAGTACTTTATTTTTAGTATATTTGTAAAAAAATATTAACTATGGAGATATTACGTTTAAAAGAATTAATGAACATAAAAGGAATTAATCGTGAAGATTTAGCTAATAAGGTTGGAGTTTCAATGACAACAATTAGTAATATTAGCTCTGAAAAAAATTTACCAACAATAAATTTATTACTTCAAATAGCGGAAGTATTGGGAGTTGATATTAGAGAAATGTTTGTGCCAACTAAAGGAAGTGTTGTTACCCAAAGTGAGGTTGATGAAGCTAAGGTCTTGATAGAAAATAGCCTTAAAATTCTTAACGGAGGCAAGTAATTGAAGAGTGTAGGATTTGTTAATTTTGCTGAAGCAATTTGAAGAATTCCTCAAATTCATCATCATTAAAATTTTCACCTTTTACTATAAATGGATATTTTGGGTCCTCGGTTTTGAGTACTCTTTTTAATTGGGATAGAGTTAGTACTATTTTCATGTTCTTCTTTATTATAAATATCATAATCAAAGAAAAAAATTGGAAAAAAAATTTGGAAAAATTTTGAACGCCCTATCAATGCTTAAGATAAAAGGCATTTTTTTTGGAATATCCTTAGGCGGTAAAATGGATTTAAATTTCAACTCGTTGCAAGATTATAAAATACTGATGGAGGGAGAAGCTTGTTTGCTAAATTATATTGAAAAGGGACAGGTAATTTGCCCGTCCCTAACTTTTGAAGTGTATTAATTTATCATTTTGATAACTAGACTTGCAATCTTTAAATTCAGATGTACTTCACAATACTATTTAAGTTTAATTTTTTTCTCGCAAGAAAAGATTAATCTTTTATACAACGTACCGACATTCCACTTCTTTTATAAGCACCTAAAGATAAGTAAGCTTGAGTATTTGAACAATTAACACTTGTGCTATGAGCATATAATGCAAAACCAGAACCGATGTCTTGTTGTGAAGATGCAATTGAACTCCACCATGTGGTTGCTTTATTAATGCTCATGAAATAATATGCACCTGTACCATCCAATACCCCAGCAGGAAGAGCTGTAAATCCACTTGAATTTGTAGCACCAGTATTTGGCAAAATCCAATGCGATGTTCCTGCTTCCCTCATAGCACCCCCAGCTAATGACATTCCTCCTAATGTTGTAAAAAGGGAGGTCCATTCATTGTCATTTGGAATATGATAGCCTAAAGGAGCTAATCCACGAGGGTCATTTACTGCATACCAATTGTATAGTTTGCCATAAACTGCTCCATTGGCAGAATCATTATTATAATAACACCATGCTCCTGTAGTAAGACCAAGAAAATCATTTTTGTTTGTTACTTGTGGAATTGGGTCACCATTTCTATAATGGTCTACATCTAGGTTTTTAGAAGCCCATACTTGAGAACCAATTGTTATATCAGTAGGGATTGGGTTAGAATTATTAGAACTACTATCATTACTGTTAGAGCATGAAAACAATAACTGAATAGTTATCGTTAATAATAAAATTTTGTTTAAGTGTTTTTTCATTATCATTAGATTTTTTTAGGGATGTTAGTAAAAACGCAATCGGTAATATTTGCAAAAGGCATTGTGGAATTAAATTGAA
>CAISUR010000275.1 GCA_903888655.1 uncultured Bacteroidota bacterium
ATTGCGATAAAAAAAAGTGTCTATTAGCATCATACGCTTGAGCAAAAATATCAAACTTTTGAATTGTTCCTCCACCTTGAGCTGTAACTGTTTTGGTTTGCGATTTTTGTTCTGCAAAAACACCCGTTATGGTGGTTTTTCCAAATTGAAATTGCCCTTTAACCCCAAACAAACTTTGCGCACCTCTAATAAGCGAACTATTTAGAGGCATGCTAACGTTTCCAACTTCAATTTTCTTGATAATATCGTCTTCCGATGGGCTAAAATCTAGTTTGATAAGATTTTGAAAGGCAAAGGTGGAATGTGTATCATAATTGGCGTTGACATTAACACGAGTTCCTACTTTTCCCATCAAACTCATGCTTATTCTTTGGTTAAAATCAAAAGTGGTAGTTGATCGATTTCTTGGCGAAAAAGAGGGATTATCTTGTTTAGTGTATCTAAAACCTAAATCCATTTCAACCGTACCAGTAGGTTTAACATCAATAGTATTACCGCCAAATATGGTTTCAAAAAAACTAGAATTTACATAATATCTTGGCAATAAATTTTTCTTTTTATCTATACTTGCCGCTTTTTTGCCGTCAATAGCATCCGATTTATCTTTAAAATAGCCATGCATTGATTCGCGCAGCACCATTTGTTCATACTCTTTTGGTGTTAAGATAATTGGGTAATTGATATTAAATCCTTCAAAAGTTTTACTTAGAATATAACGATCGGTTGTTGGATCATATTTATACGCTTCAACAACACTTTTTGGATTACCCATTTTGATACTTCCTTTGTTGTATCCTATGGTGTCAGCTCCTTTGGGTTTTGTGGTATCTACTTGAGATAGAGATACCTGACTTACTAACATCATTACAATAATGAATGTTATTTTTTTTAATATTAGAGTATATTTATGACAATTTGCTTTCAAAAACTATAAATTTTTTAATGCCTGTTTGATGATGGCTTCAACAGTGGCATTCGGATTTTCATTAATTACTTTATCTACAATTTTTTCAGAAGCTTTTCTAACAAAACCTAAAACTTCCAAAGCAGATAACGCTTCATCTCGATTTGTATTGTGTTGTGAGATAGAAACTTCGTCTAAATCATAAATTTTTAACACTTTATCTTTTAAATCCAAGATGGCTCGTTGTGCTGTTTTACTTCCAATTCCTTTAATCGATTGAATAGTAGCTACATCGCCACTTGCCAATGCTTGAATGATTTGTTTAGGTTCTAATGATGACAACATTGTTCTGGCAATTCCTGCGCCAATTCCTGAAACCAATAACAACATTTTAAAAATCTCTCTTTCTGATTTTTCCATAAAACCATACAAGGTATGAGCATCTTCTTTGATAATCAAATGAGTAAAGAGTTTCACAAAATCAGTATTGGGCAATAGCGAATAGGTATGCAACGAAATATTAATATGATAACCTACTCCATTGCAGTCTATTACTACATCGGTAGGGGTTTTCTCAACTAATTTTCCTTGAATGTGTGCGATCATAAAACTAAATTGGATTCAAATATAGTAAAAAAGTTGAACGGATTATTTTTACCATTTTAAAAATACAAGTTTTTGACAAATAGATATCATAAACAGCAAATTACAGTATTTTTTTTAAGTATTAAAAAAATGAATCTTTTTTGCTCTCGTTAAAACAAAATTTTTATTACCTATTCAACCACCAAATACTTGCATTTAAAAGTGATGCAAAACTAACCCAAGCTAAATAAGGAACTAAAAGCATTGCCGCTTTTTTTTCTATTTGCTTAAATTGTACGTACGTTTCATAAATCATCAACCATAAAAGAATGATTTCTATTAATGCCAAAAAAGGATTGTGTAAATAAAAGAAAATAAACGACCAACAAGCATTTAAAGCAAGTTGAATAATGAAAAATTTAAAAGCACTTTTTACTTTTTTTTCCTCAATTTCTATTTTATTCCAAACTAAACCACCAGCAACTCCCATCATAATGTACAAAATAGTCCATACTGGCGCAAATACCCAATTTGGCGGATTGAAGAGCGGTTTTATTTGTGTTGGATACCATGTTGTGATGCTTTCCTTGGTCATCATTCCAGATAAAAACCCAATAACCAAACAGGTCATTAAAACTACAGCTATTCTTAAAATCTTTTGCATGAGTAACTATTTTTGTCAAATATACTATTCTATTTATGATTGTTTTTATAAAAAAGTATCTTTGTATAAA
>CAISUR010000276.1 GCA_903888655.1 uncultured Bacteroidota bacterium
AAACCATCTATCGTGAGAAATCACCACAGCACATCCTGCAAAATTCTCAAGCCCTTCTTCTAATGCTCGAAGTGTGTTAATATCTAAATCATTTGTAGGTTCATCTAGCAGCAGTACATTTCCTTCCTCTTTTAATGTCATTGCTAAATGCAAACGATTACGCTCACCACCAGATAAAGCAGAAACTTTTTTGTTTTGCTCACTTCCACCAAAGTTAAAACGAGAAAGATATGCTCTAGAATTTACTTGTCGTCCTCCCATCATAATCAATTCTTGACCATCGCAAAAGTTTTCCCAAATTGATTTATTAGGATCAATATTAGAATGTGCCTGGTCAACATAAGCAATTTTAACTGTTTCACCCATACTAAAGTTTCCTCCATCGGGTTGCTCTTCTCCCATGATCATTCTGAAAATTGTTGATTTACCTGCTCCATTAGGTCCTATAACCCCTACTATTCCTGCTTGAGGCAAGGTGAAATTCAAATCGTCATACAACAATTTATCTCCAAATGCTTTTGCAACACCTTTCGCTTCAATAACATTAGTTCCCAATCTTGGTCCATTTGGAATATAGATTTCTAATTTTTCATCTAGTTCTTTTTGGTCTTCATTAAGGAGTTTATCATAGTTTTGAAGACGTGCTTTTTGTTTGGTTTGTCTTCCTTTTGCTCCTTGACGCACCCAATCCAACTCACGCTCTAATGTTTTTCTGCGTTTTGAAGCTGTTTTCTCTTCTTGCTCCATTCGTTTTGATTTTTGATCTAACCATGAAGAATAGTTCCCCTTCCACGGAATACCCTCTCCTCTGTCTAATTCCAAAATCCAACCAGCAACATTGTCAAGAAAATATCTATCGTGAGTCACTGCAATAACTGTTCCTGCATATTGCGCTAAATGTTGCTCCAACCAAAGTACGCTTTCGGCATCTAAGTGGTTGGTAGGCTCATCCAATAATAAAACATCTGGTTGTTGCAGTAATAATCTACAAAGTGCCACACGACGGCGTTCACCTCCTGATAAATTCTTAATTGGAGTGTCTCCTTCAGGTGTTCTTAAAGCGTCCATCGCGATCTCTAACTTGGTATCTAATTCCCAAGCACCTGAAGCATCGATTTTATCTTGCAAATCAGCTTGTCTGTCCATAAGTTTTTGCATTTTATCTGCATCTTCATAAACTTCTGGTAAACCAAACATATCATTGATTTTATTGAACTCTTCAAGAATTGAAACCGTTTCGGCAACACCTTCTTTTACAATTTCGATAACCGTTTTGCTATCGTCAAGTAGCGGTTCTTGTTCAAGGTAACCAACAGTATATCCTGGCTGAAAAACGACATCACCTTGATAATTTTTATCAACACCAGCAATTATTTTTAATAAAGATGATTTTCCTGAACCATTTAGTCCAAGAATACCAATTTTTGCTCCATAAAAGAAACTCAAATAAATATTTTTTAATACTTGTTTATCACTTCCTTGATAGGATTTACTCAATTTTTGCATTGAGAAAATTACTTTTTTATCTTCTGACATTTTAATTTTAAATTATATTAATTCGTAATTATATTAGACTCTTCCCTTTAAAGCGTTAAATACCCATGCATTAGCTAAAAATCCAACACCTACCGCACCAAAACCCCAGCCAGCTGTGTCTGCATATCGATAGACCCCTAAAGCTATTAGTGTTAAACCCATTATTATCATAATCAACGTTGCCCACCCTAAAACAGTGTTTTTATTCATTCCCATACTTCCTATTTAAATTAAGAGGAAGGCAAATATCGTAATTTTATAGTACATTGAAAACATCTTTACTCAAATCAATCATTAATTTGGTCGCCTACTTTATATTTATCCAAATATTTTTGAATAATATCTTGAACTTCAGGTAGTGCCGTTTTTTTAAATTCAATGATAATGTTTCTTCGAGGAGCATATTTCAGATAGGATTCTATCAATTGTTTTGCAGAACTAACTAGATGCCAATTATGATGTTTAGTGGCCAGAAATAAATTATTTAGTCCAACACTATTTATAGGATCTAATAATTGCATCGAAAAAAAAGCAGTTATTCTTGTATAAATATCATAATTAGAAGACGTATAATTATTCATTTCATCTATAAATTGCAGATGTTTTTCAGGCTGAAAGTCATTGTAAATTAATGCACATTGCAACCACGTTAATCTTAATTCATAATTCTTTTTGGAAAGTTCTTCTATCTCAAGCAGTTTTTTCTTCCTTTGATTTTCCGACATTTTAATATTATTGATAAAATCTCTTTTTATGTCATAACTTGGCAGATTGAATATTGAGTCCATTTTCGATTGATAATCATCACTATAAGAAGAAATTCTCCTCAATATCATTTGCTGTACATCGATATTTTTGTCATAAAAAACACTATTTAGTTCTTTCTCGTCTTTATCAAATCGTCTATCAGGTATTTCTTGTAGCGCTTTTACCTTTATTGCAGAATGTATGTTTTTGTTTTTTAGTATAATAGCTACAATACTGTCTTTATTATTTGATGCTTTAAAGCGATAAAGTCGTTCTAAATATTGATATTGCTTCCATTTCTTGAGATAAGGATTTGCCAAGGAATCGCAATTGGTAGATTCTAACCATTTTTTCTTAAAATTTTCGGTATCAAAATTGGAAACCTTTTTTATTTCCGCTAAAAAGTCATCCGTTTCCACATTTTTGAAACTGTATTTCTTTACATAATTTTTAACTGCTTTTTTAAATTTTCTCTCTCCAATATCAGTTCTTATGGAATGTAATGCCCAAGCTCCTTTTTCATAAAAACTCAAGGAACTTGCTTTTTCATTTAAAATGGGTAAAACTCCTTTTTGTTGAGATTGTATTTTTATTTGCAACCAATTATCATATAGTTTATTATAAAAATAATCTTCACCAAAAACTTCTTTTTCTGCTAAAAGAGCATAATAGGTTGCAAAACCTTCCTGCAACCAATGATGAGTTCCAGATTTAGCAGTAATCAAGTCTCCAAACCATTGATGAGCCAATTCATGAGCGTTTACATTGATATAGTTGCGATCATTAAATCCCATTTCATCGACAACATATTCTTGTGCAAAAATCGTAGAAGTGGTATTTTCCATTCCAGCATATACAAAATCATTTACCGGTATTTGTCGGTATATTTTCCAAGGATACTTTACTCCTATTTCTTTTTCTAGAAAATTAAAAATTTTAGTCGAATAGCGATAGGTAGGTTCAACTTTTAAAGAATCTTGTGGTTTAAAATATTTTTCTACAGGAACTCCCGTTTTGGATTTTTCAATTTGATAATTAAATTTACCGATGGCAAGCATTACCAAATAGGAAGACATAGGTTTTTCCATTTCAAATTCATAAAAGGTCGTTTTTCCTTGCAGATTATTTTTCTTATAACGTAAAACACCATTAGAAACTACTTGATAGTCATTATTATAAGTTACTGAAATATTAAAAACAACTTTTTCATTGACATCATCGAAACTCGGTAACCAATTGCTGGTATATTTTCCTTGACCTTGGGTCCAAATTTGATGAGATTCGCTAGTTCCAATAAAATACAAAGCTTGTTTAGGAAACGCTTTGTAAATAAATGAAATACTATTATCGCCTTTAGCAAAGCCTTCAAAAAGAATCAATTCCTTTTTATTATTTTTAAAATGGACTAATTTACCATTAATCAATACTTCAGAAAAATCCATATTCCTAGCATCAATCCTTATCGAATCAATGTCTGAAAGTACTTTAAACTCGTAATAAACTTTTCCTTCAATAGATTTTTTTTCAAAATCGGGAATTACAGAAGCCTTACAATTGATAAAATCAACATAAGAGGTTTGTTGTGCCATAGAGCATATTGAAAAAAAAAACAGAAAAAGATATTTCATAAAAGAGACACATCAATTATTAAAGAATAGTAGTAATACTAATCAATATCAACTATAATATTTGCACTAAAAATCAATTCAAATTTATACAATAATTGACTTCCCTTTGCT
>CAISUR010000277.1 GCA_903888655.1 uncultured Bacteroidota bacterium
ATAACTTGCTTCAAAACAAAATATTAGATTTAATACAAAAAATAAATTTAATTTTTCATGAAAAATATTGGTTTAATAGAATAGGAATTATAAATTTGTAAGATTAAGTAATGAAATTGTCATTAATGAGTGAAATTGCAGAAATAATTGATACTCTTGAAAGTAAGATTCAAAAACTGGTTTTAAAAATCAATCATTTGGAACAAAAAAATCAGGCGTTACAACAAGAAATTAAGATTTCTGCAGCAACATTACAAAATCATAATATTGCGTTTGATACGCTAAAAAAGGATTTTGAATCAGTTAAAATGACAAATTCATTATTAGGCAGTGAAGAATATAAAAGAGATACCAAGCTTAAAATAAATTCATTAATTCGTGAAATTGATTATTGCATAGCACAACTAGCAGATTAAAAGTATGGATGAAAAGCTTAAAATTAAGATATCAATTGCAGACAGAGTTTATCCGTTAACCGTAAATATGTCACAAGAGGAAGCGATGCGGAGTGCTTCTAAAAAAATTGATATCATGATTAAGCAATTTGAAGAAAATTATGCTGTTCGTGATAAACAAGATGTTTTAGCCATGTGTGCTTTACAATTTGCTTCTCAATTGGAACAAAAAAATGTTGAAAATGCTATTGATGGAACTGAATCAATAGAACGATTAACAAAAATTAATAATTTATTAGACCACTATCTCAACAAATAAAACAAGAAAAAACGTTCTTACAAATAAACTAAAAAATACTGCCTACATTAGTTCATTTTTGGTAAACTCAACACTAACAAATTAAAATGAGTAAATCATCGCCACTATAGTAAGCCCATTCAGTTGGGAAACTTGAACAGCGAGTTAGCTCAAAACTTGTCCTTACGAGTTTATACAAGCAATTAATGTAGGTTTTTTATATATAAATTTTAACAAACATGAACATCGTATTAATTATTATCGCCCTTATAGGTGGAGTTGCTGGAGGTTTTGCAATAGCCAAAATACTCGAAAAAAGTAACGTTTCCAACTTAATTAAAAATGCCAAAAAAGAAGCAGGTTCTATTTTAAAAGACGCCAATTTAGAAGCAGAAAATATTAAAAAAGACAAATTACTTCAGGCTAAAGAAAAGTTCCTCGAACTAAAATCGGAACATGAAAAAGAAATTTTATCGAAAGATAAAAAAATGGCCGAAGTTGAAAAAAGGATTAGAGACAAGGAATCGCAAGTTTCTAGTGAATTAGCGAAGGCTAAGAAAGTTAACGATGATTTTGAAGCTAAAACCAACGAATATAATTCTAAAATTGAACTCCTTGATAAAAAATATCAAGAAGTAGAAAAAATGCACAAAAGTCAAGTAGAGCAACTAGAAGTAATCTCTGGTTTATCTGCAGAAGATGCTAAAGAACAATTGGTAGAAAGCTTGAAAGCAGAAGCAAAAACTAAAGCAATGGCTCACATTCAGGAGACTATTGAAGAAGCTAAACTTACCGCTGCTCAAGAAGCTAAAAAGGTAATCATCAACACAATTCAACGTGTTGGAACGGAAGAAGCAGTTGAGAATTGCGTATCGGTTTTCAACATTGAATCGGATGATGTAAAAGGAAGAATCATTGGTCGTGAAGGAAGAAATATCCGTGCCCTTGAAGCTGCCACCGGTGTTGAAATCATTGTAGACGATACTCCAGAAGCAATTATCCTCTCGTGTTTTGATCCTGTTAGAAGAGAAATTGCTCGTTTATCGTTGCATAAATTAGTAACAGATGGACGTATTCACCCTGCTCGAATTGAAGAAGTAGTTGCTAAAACAACCAAACAAATCGATGATGAAATTATTGAAGTAGGAAAACGTACCGTAATTGATTTAGGAATTCACGGCTTGCATCCCGAATTGATTAAAGTAGTGGGAAGAATGAAATATCGTTCTTCTTATGGACAAAACTTATTACAACACTCTCGTGAAGTTGCTAAGCTTTGTGGTATTATGGCTGCTGAGCTAGGTTTGAATGTGAAATTAGCAAAACGTGCTGGTTTACTTCATGATATTGGTAAAGTTCCAGATGCAGAGAGTGATTTACCTCACGCACTGTTAGGAATGCAGTGGGCGGAAAAATTTGGTGAAAAAGAAGAAGTTTGTAATGCCATCGGTGCACACCACGATGAAATAGAAATGAAATATTTAATTTCGCCTATCATTCAAGTATGTGATGCTATTTCAGGAGCAAGACCGGGCGCACGCCGTCAGGTATTGGATTCTTACATTCAACGTTTGAAAGATTTGGAAGAAATTGCTTTCGGATTTAATGGTGTTAAAAACGCTTATGCCATCCAAGCCGGACGTGAATTACGAGTTATTGTAGAAAGTGAAAAAGTAAGTGATGATATGGCTTCTAATTTATCGTTTGAAATATCACAGAAAATCCAGACCGAAATGACATATCCTGGTCAAGTAAAAATTACGGTAATCAGAGAAACTAGAGCGGTTAATATTGCTAAATAGTATTACCCCCATGATAAAAAATGAAAGCTTGTCTAACCGACAGGCTTTTTTTATTTTCTAGGATGAAAATTATTCATGACTTGAGTCAAATGTTTTCTATCCAAATGAACATAAATTTCAGTGGTAGTGATTGATTCGTGACCAAGCATCAATTGAATGGCTCTTAAATCGGCCCCATTTTCTAGCAAATGCGTTGCAAATGAATGCCGAAATGTATGTGGACTTATAGATTTATTAAGATCAATTTTTACTGCCAACTCTTTTATTATAGTAAATATCATGGCTCTTGTTAATTGTCTACCTCTTCTATTGAGAAATAATGTATCTTCATGTCCCTTTTGAACGGGCAGAAAGATTCTTTTTTGTAAGTAAAAATTAATATATTTTTTCGTTATCTCGCTGATAGGCACAAATCGTTGTTTATTTCCTTTTCCTGTTATTTTAATAAAACCTTCGTCA
>CAISUR010000278.1 GCA_903888655.1 uncultured Bacteroidota bacterium
AACAATATGAAACGTTTTAATCCAATATTGTATTTTTTTAGAAAAATGAAAGATAAAAGAAAAGGGAAGAGGATATTGTGACCTTTTATTGGGAAAAAAACTCTTCTTTCCATCTAATATAATCAGACTTGTATACAGTTTTTAAAATTTTTTTAGCCCATCTTTTGCCCATTATTGAAGCGCAAAAATCAATTTTTCTCTTGAATTGAACCATTTTATTTTCAATAAAACTTTGATAATAATTTAAATAACTATCAATACTATCTTTTATTTTTAAATTTTCAACAGCAAAATCTCTAAAATATGTACCGTCATTTTTATTGTATTTTTTGAGTTCTTTAATTAAGTTTTCCTCTGTAACTTCTAATTTAAAAAATCTGCCTGAACAATTATTTTTAAGACTTGAAGCCAAATTATGAGCTATATAACCATCTCCAAGTGGTTGAAAATAACTTCTTTTATCAAAAACAATTACTGGTCGACCACATGCCATTGATTCATAAGCAGAGCGACCTAATGCAAAGACAACATCTGCTTTATTTATTTCATCTTCAATCTCAAAAACAGCATTTTCAAATTTGTTGAAACAAATGAGTTTAATATTTAATTTTGTACAAGCGTTTTGTAAACAGTTATTAAATTCATTGGATTGACTCAAACTTAAAACTGTTTTTAATTCATCATTTAATTCATTTTTAGGATAAAATCGTTTAATATCAATTCCATTGTAGATTATTTTACTTGCACAGCCTTTATTAAGTAAATGTTCTTGAACCTCTTGGGATATAGAAACATAGGCATCAGCAAATAAACTTGGATTTTCAATTTCAGAAAATATTCCATGACAGGTCTGAATAGTGAATCCTTTTTTATATAAATGATTAACACAACTAACATGATTTGTTAAAATCAAGTCATATTTTTTCTTTGACATGAAATTTATACCCAATTCATTTTCTATTTTTTCAGAAAAAAAACCTTTACGAAATGTAAAATATTCAACATTATAATTTCTTTCGGATAACTCTTTTAAAATAGCATAAGTATAGGTTTCCGTCCCCCCAATACACTCTAAGTGATTAGTTGCTACGAGAATAGATATATCTTTAAAATCCATACACAAATCTAAAGTATCGAGTTATTTTGTTAGTTAAAATTAATCTAAACTTATCTTAATGTTTTAGTTAAAATTTATCTAATTTTGTCTTAAAATTATTGACATAACATCTAATGAGCAATATCAACACTGAAGTTCACAACGCCTACGAAGTCATTAAAAACGGGGGAATTATTCTATATCCAACAGATACTGTTTGGGGAATTGGTTGTGATGCTACCAACGAAGAAGCGATTGCTAAAATCTATGCCTTAAAACAGCGAAATGATTCTAAAAGCATGATTGTGTTAATGAATGGTGAAAAAATGATGTACAACGTGTTCAAAGAAATTCCCGATGTTGCTTGGGAAATTTGGGATTTATCGGAGAAACCAACCACATTAATATTAGATAATCCGAGAAATGTAGCTGCAAATATTATTGCTGATGATAAAACGCTTGGAGTTCGCTTGGTAAAAGAACCTTTTTGTTTTAAATTGATGGAACGTATGAAAAGACCTTTGGTTTCAACATCGGCTAATATTTCAGGAATGTTTGCACCAAAAACTTTTAAAGAAATTAGTCCCGACATTATTAATGGTGTGGACTATGTTGTAAATTTGCACCACGATAAAGTTTGTAAAAATCCATCAACTATAATTAAACTTTCCCTTGATAATCAGGTTAAAATTATACGAAAATAAATTTTTATAGCCACAGATTCACAGATTAAAAATAAATATAATGTCTGAATATTTATACGAAGAAGATACTTATAAAATTATTGGAGCTTTAATTGAAGTTCATAAAAATCTTGGTAAAGGATTCTCAGAAATTGTTTATAAAGATGCATTTGAATATGAATTAAATAAAATAAATTTTCATTTTGAAAGGGAAAAAGAATACTTGGTTCATTATAAAGATGTCATTCTAAATCATAAATTTTATGCAGATTTTGTAGTATTAGATAAAATTATCATAGAAATTAAATCTGCTGACTCATTACATGAAAAACACATTTCACAATGTTTAAATTATTTGCACGTTTCAGGTCATAGACTTGCTATTCTAGTAAATTTCAACAAAACATCACTTGAATACAAAAGAATCATAAAATAATTCATTAAAAAAATCTGTGAATCAGTGGCCAAAATAAAATCATGAACTATAGTAAAGCACTAAATAATCAAATATTTAAAATAATCGAGCAAGCCAGTCAAGAACTTAACGTTGATAGTTACGTAATCGGTGGATTTGTTCGCGATTATTTACTTCAACGCGATTTTAAAAAAGACATTGATATTGTTGCCATTGGTTCTGGTATTGATTTGGCGCTGAAAGTATCACAATTACTTCCTAATAATCCTAAAGTTCAAGTGTTTAAAAACTATGGAACTGCCATGTTGCGCTATAAAGACATTGACATTGAATTTGTTGGTGCTCGTAAAGAAAGTTATAATCAAGACAGCCGCAATCCTATTGTTGAAAACGGAACTTTAGAAGATGATCAAAATCGACGTGATTTCACTATTAACGCATTGGCTTTCTCTTTAAACGAAAAAAATTATGGCGAATTAGTAGATCCATTTAATGGATTGCTGGATTTAGAAAATAAAATCATCAAAACACCTTTAAATCCTGATATTACTTATTCGGATGATCCTTTGCGAATGTTACGTGGAATTCGATTTGCTAATCAACTACATTTTGAAATTGAAGCAGCATCATTAGACGCTATTTTAAGAAATAAGGAACGAATCAAGATCATTTCTGGTGAGCGAATTGTAGACGAATTAAACAAAATTCTATCAACAGAAAAACCATCAATTGGATTTTTACATTTATACAAAACCGGACTTTTAGATATCATTTTACCCGAATTAACAGCCTTAAATAATGTCGAAGAAATAGAAGGTCACACCCACAAAAATAATTTTTATCATACGCTAGAAGTTGTGGATAATATTTGCCCAAATACTGATGATGTATGGTTGCGATGGGCAGCATTGCTGCATGATATTGGAAAAGCACCAACCAAAAAATTCACTAAAAAGCAAGGATGGACTTTTCACGGTCACGAGTTTTTAGGTGGAAAAATGGTGAAAAGAATTTTCGAGCGTTTACACATGCCTTTGAATAATAAATTAAAATTTGTTCAAAAAATGGTCATGATGAGTTCCCGACCAATTGTTTTGGCAGAAGATATCGTAACGGATTCAGCAGTAAGACGTTTAGTGTTTGATGCAGGCGAAGATGTAGATCATTTGATGACACTTTGTGAAGCTGATATTACCACTAAAAATCCGGCAAAGTTTAAGAAATATCATAACAATTTTGATATTGTTCGCAGAAAAATTATTGAAGTAGAAGAGCGAGATCACGTTCGTCAGTTTCAGCCACCAATTTCTGGGGAAGAAATTATGGAGCTGTTTAATTTAAAGCCATCACGAGAAATCGGAATTTTAAAAGAAGCCGTAAAAGAAGCTATCTTGGATGGTAAAATTCCAAATGAATATCAAGCAGCTTACGACTTTGTTGTAGCTAAAGCTGATAAAATGGGATTGAAAAGAATAGAATCGAAGAATATCTAAATTAATATCTTATGAAAAGTTATTTCTTGAAATCAGCAAAAGTATCTTTAGTTTTAGTTTATCTCGTAATTTTCGCAGGGGCATTTGTAAGACTTACTGGTTCAGGAATGGGTTGTCCAGACTGGCCAAAATGCTTTGGTTATTATATACCACCAACCGAGAAAAAAGAACTATTGTTTTCGCCAAATAGAGCATATCATAAAGGACAAGTTATTATTAAAGATGAAACGTTGCTAGTGGTAAAAAGTGATTTTTTTTCCAAATCAAATTTTGATTCCTCAAACTGGGAAAAATATACCAAACATGATTATGCCATTTTTAATCCAATGCATACTTGGGTGGAGTATATCAATAGGTTGCTCGGTGCATTAGCTGGAATTTTTTGTTTGTTAACTTTTATTTTATCATTTGGTTTCTGGAAACAAAATAAAAGATTAGTATTACTTTCTTTTTTAATATGTATCTTGATGGGATTTCAAGCTTGGCTTGGAAAAACTGTAGTAGATTCGGTATTAAATCCTTTCAAAATTTCACTTCACATGTTAACGGCATTATTGATTATAATTTTTCAAATATATTTAATAAGTAGTGTTAAATTGAAAGAAAGATTAGTAAAAGTTGATACAAAATTCAATAAAATACTACTGTTTGCAATCTTTTTAACTTTAATTCAAATTCTTTTAGGAACAAGTGTACGACAACATGTCGATTTAATTTCAGAATCGGGTGCGCCAAAAATTTTATGGTTACAAAATCCTACAATAACATTCTATATTCATCGCTCTTTTTCAATTCTAGTTTTGCTCACTAATTTGTATTTATGGAATAGAAATAGAAGATTAAAACTAAATTCTCAAAAAATAAATTGGATACTAGTATTAATTGGAATTGAAATTTTTACAGGCATT
>CAISUR010000279.1 GCA_903888655.1 uncultured Bacteroidota bacterium
AGGGATTATCATAGCATCATGTATTCTTGTAGGTTTCTTTATCTGGAAAGTTATCATGGGAGCTGGTTCAAATTTTGAAGGTGGAGATAATACAGGACACCCTTTAGCAGGAAATTATTTAGCAATGGTATATAAAGGAGGCTCAATTGTTCCTGTTTTATTAGGTTGCCTTTTAATGGTAATCGTTTTCTCTTTCGAAAGATTTTTTGTTATTTCTAAAGCTTCTGGTAAAGGAAATTTAGATGCTTTTATGAAACATATTCAATCAAGTGTTGCAGCAGGAAATATTGAAGATGCTATTAGTGCTTGTGATAAACAACAAGGATCAGTAGCTAATGCAATTAGAGCCGCTTTAGTTAAATATCAAGATGTTAAAAAAGAAGGCTTTAATAGTGAAGAAGCTGCTGAAATGATTCACAAAGAGATTGAAGAAGCTACCTCTCTGGAAATGCCAATGTTAGAGAAACACATGACTATTCTTTCTACATTAGTTTCTTTAGGAACTCTTGCAGGATTATTAGGGACGGTAACGGGTATGATTAAAGCGTTTGGTGCTTTGGCATCTTCTGGAACTCCAGACCAAGCGATGCTTGCAAACGGTATCTCTGAAGCACTTATCAATACTGCAACAGGTATCTCTACTTCTGCTTTAGCAATTATCATGTACAACTTATTTACTTCTAAAATTGATACCTTAACGTATTCTATTGACGAAGCTGGTACAGCAATTGTTAATACATACAGAAAATTTAAAGGAAGTTTAAAATAATCATTAATTTTTTTGAAAAATAATTTTCAAAAAAAACAATAAATAAATTAAGATGGCTAAAGTAAAAATGTCTAAAAAGGCAGCATCTATTGATATGACAGCAATGTGTGATGTAGCTTTTCTTTTGCTTACATTCTTCATTTTGACTGCTACTGCAAAACAGCCAGAGCCATTACCTGTTCAAACACCTGCATCAACCAACCAAACTAAATTACCTGAAACAGGTTTAATCACCATTACCGTCGGTAACGCAAATGGTGAACAAAAAGTGTTTTTAGGAATGAAGGATAGAGATATTCGTGAAAAAACTCTTGAATTAATGGGTAACATGCACGGTGTAAAGTTCACTAAAGAGGAAACCGAAAAATTCAGACTAATTGATGAATTTGGTGTTCCAATTGGTGGATTAAAACAAGTAATTGGAATGACCAGCACAGAAAGAAATAAAGCTGGTGTACAGCCCGGTGTCCCATTAGATTCATTGAATAATGAATTAAAAGACTGGATTTACACTGCTCGTCAAGCTAATGCAGACTTGCATCCAAACGGAAAAGAACTAGCCTTTGCTATTAAAGGTGATGCAAAACAACAATATCCACAGATCCACAAGATTATGGATATTTTACAAGATCAAAAAATCAATAATTTTAATTTGGTTACTGGCTTACGTGCGAAACCAAAAGTAAATTAAGATTTTTTAAATATACTAATTATATAAAAAGATAAAAAATGGCTGAATTAAATACTGGCGATAGTGGCGGTGGCAAAGGTGGCAAGGTAAGAAGCAAAAAGCAAAACTCTAAAGTTGACCTTACTGCCATGGTAGATTTGGCATTCTTGTTGATTACATTCTTTATGTTAACCACGTCTTTATCAAAACCCCAATCTATGGATTTAGGGTTACCTGATAAAAATCCAGATCCTAACGAAAATAAAGTTGTTAAAACCGATCAAAGAAGAACCGTAACAGTTATTCTTGGAGCCAATGATAAAATCAAATGGTTTCACGGTCTTTTAGATACTCCAGAAAAAAATGGAACACCTACAACGACAGGATATGACAGCGATGGAATTCGTAAAGTAATATTAGATAGAGTGAAATCTGTTCCAGAAGTAGTTGGAGATCCTAAAAAAGGATTGATTGTAATCATCAAACCTACTAAAAAATCAACTTATAAAAATTTAGTTGATATTTTAGATGAAATGGCAATATGCAAGGTGCCTACTTATGCAATAGTTAATGAATTTTCTCCTGAAGAAAAGAAATTAGCAGATGATATTAACAAATAATACCTCATTTGGTATTTTATAAAATAACAAAAAGATGAAAATAGACCTATTAGGAAGAAAATGGTTGGACATCGTTTTTGAGGGACGTAACAAACTTTATGGTGCTTATGATTTGCGCAAAAAAAACACTGAAACTAATATCAAAGCATTAGCAATTGGTGCGGTTGTTTTTTCTATTGCTGTAGCTACTCCAATGATTTTAGATTTTATTGGAAGCGTTACGAGCAAAAGCGATGATGGTTTGCACGAGAAAATTACTGCGGTTAAATTACCTCCTAAAGAAAAACCAAAAGAAAACATACCTCCGCCTCCACCGCCTCCACCAAAGGTAGATCAAGTGAAGTTTGTGAAACCCGTTGTGGCAAAAACAAATGAGGTAACGGAAGAACCACCAAAAGTAGAGGATATTAAGGACAAAAAACTTGGTGCTGAAACAATTAAAGGCGACCCGAATGCAGTTCAAACTGTTGAGCCCGTTGGAAATGGACCTGCTCACCAAGAGGTAGTTGAAGATAATACCGTTTATTCTACTGCAGGAGTTCAAGTTGAGCCAGGTTACCCAGGAGGAATAAAGAACTTTTATAAATTCATTTCTGATAATTTTGATAAAGAAATATTAAGTGATGAGAATTTTCCTGGAGGTAAGATCTTTGTAACGTTTACAGTAGAAAAAGATGGTTCAGTATCAGATATTAAAGTAAAAGATATTGGTTATGGAACAGGTAAAGAGGCTGAAAGAGTTTTAAAAAGAGCACTTAAATGGTCACCTGCTGAACAAAATGGGAAAAAAGTTAGATGTACTTATGTAGTGCCTATTGTTTTTCCTAAAGCATCTGAATAAGAAAATGTTTAAACAACTAATTTTAAACTATAAGAAGAAATCGCTTAACGAGCGATTTCTTATATTTATAGGAGTTTTGTTTCTTATGATATATTTAACACTTGGAGTGTTGATTATTTTTTGGAGAAACTTCCCAATGATAAAACAAACCAACTACAGAATCGCTTTTGGATTTTTAATTATTATCTATGCAATTTTTCGGTTCTGGCGTTTGATAAAAACAGATGATGAAAATTAGATTTACTGTACTTGTTGCTGCAACAGCCATATTTTTTTTAATTTTATATGCCTGTAATGGCAATAAAAATAAAGAAACCATTTTAACAGGAACTACTTCTGTTTTAATTGACGAAACACTTCTTCCAATTATTGAAGACCAAGTAGCTGTTTTTGAAAATCAATATGCTGCTAAAATCAAATTAATTCCTCAATCAGAAAAAGAAGCCGTTGTGTCGTTGACAAAAAACACTTCGGGAGTAATTGTATTATCCCGAAAATTAAATAAGGAAGAAACTGCTATTTTTAAAAAAAAGAAAATAGTTCCCAGAGAAACGCCTTTTGCTATTGATGCCATCGCATTAATAAAAAATAAAAAATCTAAAGATTCTTTGGTAGATTTGTCTGACATCGTAAACTTTTTAAAAGGAAATAGAACTAAAATAAAAGGATTAGTTTTTGACAACCCAAATTCGAGTACTGTGCGTTATTTTTCGGAGGTAGCTGGAATCCAATCTATACCAGAAAAAGATGTTTTTTCATTTAAAACCAATGATGAAGTTATAAAGTATGTTGCTGAAAATGATGGTATGATTGGTGTTGTCGGATTAAATTGGTTGTTTCAACCTAAAAAAGAAATGAGACAATATGTGGATAATATTTCAGTTTTAAGTGTAAAAGATGCTCATTCCAAAGAGTACATTTATCCAAGTCAAGAAAACATCGGAACGAGAACGTACCCTTTGGCACGTGTTTTGTACATTATAAATTGTCAGGGATATGATGGTTTAGGTATGGGATTTTCTAGCTTTGTTGCGGGTGAAATTGGACAACGAATTATATTAAAATCTGGTATTGCACCAATGAGAGAACCTAGTCGAAATATTAGAATAAGAAAAAAAATTGAAAATAATTAGAAATACAAACAAGATGAACAAATTTAAGATTTTTAGTATCACTTTTTTTATTGCAACTGCTTTTGCACATGCGCAAGATATAGAACAAGCAAAGAAATCATTGGATGCTGAGCAATTTGAAAAAGCAAAAACAATACTTAAAAACATTATTAAAACCAATCCAAATAATGGGAAAGCCTCATTTTTATTGGGAACTATATATTTAAAACAAAGTATAGAAGATTCTGCTAAAATCTCTTTTCAAAAAGGATTAAGTGCTAACGATGGCGCTCGATTCAATACTATTGGTTTGGGTCAAATAGATTTAGAAAGTGGTAATACTAGTGCAGCTCAAACAAAATTTGATCAAGTAATAAAAGACTTGAAAAAAAGAGATATCGAAGAATATGTTTATATAGCAAAAGCCTATATGAACAATTCTAAACCCGATTATAAAGCCGCTATTACATTATTAAATAAGGCACAATTGATTAATCCAAATGATGCTAACATCAAATTAGCACTTGGTGATGCCTTTTATGGCGATAAAAATCAAAATGATGCTTATGCTTCCTACAGAGATGCTTACAACAGTGACAATACATTAATCAGAGCTAAAATGCAATTAGGCGTACTTCTTAAAGGTGCAAAAGCTTATAATGAAGCCATTAAAGCCCTTGATGAAGTCGCAGCATTGAATCCAAATTATGGACCTGTTTATAGAGAATATGCGGAAACTTATTACTATTGGGCAAATAATCAACCTGCTACATACAAAGAAAATATTGCTAAAGCATTAAGCAATTATGAAAAATACATGAGCTTAACGGATTATTCATTGACTTCCCGCATGCGTCATGCAGATTTTTTAATTCTTGCCAAAGATTACAAAAGTCTAGAAGTTGAAGCTAATAAAATGAAAGAATTAGATAAAGTAAATCCACGAATTTTACGTTATTTAGGATATTCTGCTTATCAAAACGGGAATTATGATGCAGCAATCTCTGCTTTGACCGACTATACAACAAAAGGTACAAACAAAATTATCTCTGGAGATTATTTCTATTTAGGATTATCTAAAATTGGTAAATCTGTGGGTGCTGATGGAAAAACTGTTGACGCAACCATGTTAGCTAACGGAACTGCTGATTTGAAAAAAACATTAGATATGGATATTGCTATGGCAAATGGTCTTAATGAAATTGGTAAAAAATATTTTACACAAAAACTATATAATGTGGCAACTCCAATTTTTGAATTAGCTATTACTAATCCCGACTCTAGAAACTATTTAGAAGACAATGTATATTATGGTCTTTCCGTATTAGCAGAAAACCGCGGAAAAGATGCTAAACTTATTGATAAAATAGCATTGGCAAAAGCTGACAAATCTATGGATAATGTAATTGCTGGTAATGCGACCTATCAAGAAGCTTATTTATATAAAGCCAGAATAAACAATACCCTAGAAAAAGATGATGTGATGGCGGTTAATTATCAAAAATATGTCGATTTGGTTGTACCGAAAGGAGCAGATGAAATTACTAAAAATAAAGCCAAAATAACTGAAGCATACAATACTATGGCCGCATATTTTGCAAATACTGACAAAGCAAAAGCGATAGAATATTTCAATAAAACACTAGCATTAGATCCTACAAATACCTATGCTACTGATTCTGTAAAAATATTAAGCAAAAAGTAATAATTCAATTAAAGCTTTTCGATTTAAAAAGAAAAGAATTGCTTTTTAAAAGATAAAAATCGCCTAGAGATTTAGGCGATTTTTTTATGTTAAAGGGCGCAAGAAATTATGCCACTCAATAATAAATTAGGTAATTAGCAGTTATATTGTCTACCTATATTTTAATTATGTTAAAAACGTTATTTTCTACGCTTCTACTAGTGATTTGTTCTGCAAGCTTTTCTCAAACTACTTTGTCTTTAAAGGGTAAAATCATTGACGAAAACACAAAAATACCCATTGAAACCGCGACAATTTATGTGACATCAGTCAAAGATTCCACCGTTCTTGAATATACTATTACGGATAAAATTGGTAAATTTGATTTGAAAATTAAAAAAATCAAAACTCCAGTATTTCTTAAAATATCTTATATTGGTTATCAAGATTATAAGATTGAACTGAAAAAAATTGACAATCCACAAGATTTTGGTGTGATAAGTTTAAAACCATCTATTAAAAACCTTGATGAAATAGTTATAAAAAGTGAAGCTCCTCCGATAAGAATAAAAAAAGATACTCTAGAGTTTAATGCCTCCTCTTTTAAAGTTCGACCAGATGCCAATGTAGAAACATTGTTGAAACAACTTCCCGGAGTAGAAATCGATTCGGATGGAAAAATTACGGTAAACGGTAAGGAAGTGAATCAGATTCTTGTCAATGGTAAACCTTTCTTTGATAAAGATGGGAAAGTAGCACTACAAAATCTGCCATCGGATATCATAAAAAAAGTACAAGTTACCGATACAAAAACTAAAAAAGAAGAAAAAACAGGTGCTGCTTCTAGCTCTAACAACGCCAGTATAAATTTAACCATCGATGAAAATAAAAATAAAGGATTCTTTGGAAAAGTTATGGCAGGTTCTGGTTCAAATGGGAGGTATGAAACTAGTGCTTTAATCAATTACTTTAAAAATAAAAGAAAAATCAGTGCTCTTGCTTCATCAAACAACATCAATTCGATAGGGTTTTCTATGGATGAAGTTTTCGACAATATGAATGGCGGAAGAAGTAGAAGTATGAATACGTATTCAGATGGTTCATTTAGCATCAATGGCAGAAGATATGGAGGAGGAAGCGGAATTACCCGTTCCAATATGATTGGATTGAATTATTCCGACGAATGGACTAAAAACGCAGAATCTTCTTTAAGTTACTTCTATTCAGACGCTAATACAAAAAACGAGAACCGCACCAATTTGATTACTTTCTTACCCACCGGAAATTTTACGACAAATTCCAACTCCTCTTACTCAGAAAATAGATATACTCACAATATGAGTTCGGTTTTTGAATATAAATTAGATTCATTAACTTCTATTGTCATCGAACCCAATTTTACAAAATCGAATACTAAAAATTCTAATATAGCCTCACAATCTTCATTCGATAGCACCAATGCAATGCTAAACACCAGTAATTCAGACACGACAAATGATACTGATGCAATGACCTTTAGTAACACCATGTCATTTACTCGTTCGTTCAAGAGAAAAAACAACTATTTGAGTGTAGTTTTTGAAAACGAAAATGGAACCACAACTAATGCCAATTATACTAAATCAGCTACCATTTTTTATCAAGGAAGTTTACCAAGCGACATTAGGAATCAGAATAATATATCAACAAATACAATTGGTAATTATAGAACAGAATTTGAATTTAAACAACCTATTACCGATTCGGTTCAAGTAAAAATTGGTTTAGAACATAAATTTAATCAAAATAAAAGCAGTAAAGAATCTTTTGATTTTGATTCTGTTAATCAATCCTATACGATAATAAACAGCCTCTTATCCAATACTTTTAATGCAACAGAGAGAACTTTCTTACCCAATGCAGGAATGACTTTTTCAAAAAAGAAATACAATTTTGATTTAGATTTTGGAACCAATATTATCCAATTAAATAATGAAGCCGAATATTTAAACTTAAATACCACTTTAAATAAAACCTATCTTTCGCCCTATGTACATGCCTATGGAAATTATAAATTTACCAAAACAAAAAATATATGGGTTAATTATAATTATGAATATGATTTGCCAAATGCTAAACAATTGATTCCTATTGAAGATTTATCCAATCCACTAAATACTTTTATTGGAAATCCAAATCTTGAATTAAACAAATATCATAATTTTTATTTTTCTTATCGTGATTTTGATTATGCTACTCGCAGTGGTTATGGTACATATATGGGAGGAAACTTTTATGATAATCAAATTGTTTCTTCATCTTCTTATGATGCAAACAGGAAACAAACGACAACTTATGATAATGTAGCAGACACCTATACTTCTTGGACTGGGATTTATTGGAATAAATCCATCAAAAAAGAAGCACACAAATTTAGAATTGAAACACGTTTGGGTAATAGTTTTGGGCTCTCAAAAGGTTTTACAGATGGAGAATTATACAACGCAAAATCATATACATTTACTCCAAGAGTAAATTTTTCATATGATTATGGGGAACTTTTGACCATAAACCCATCGTATAATTACACCTATACAAGAACGAGTTACACCAATTATGTTATAGGAACTGCTTCATCTTTTACGCACAAATTTAACCTTCAATTGACCAATTATTGGCCAAAGAAATGGGTATTTGGCAATGACTTTGGATATACTTATAATTCTAATATTGCAGACGGGTTCAAAAAAGACTACTTTCTATGGAATACTAGTTTATCGTATAGCTTTTTTGAGAAGAAATTTATGGTGAAAGTAAAAGTATATGACTTATTAAATCAAAATCAAAGTACCACTAGAACGATAACTCCAACTTCTATTAGAGAGGAAGAAAACACAGTACTAAAAAGATACTTGATGTTTTCATTAACTTATAAACTTGAAAAATTTGGTGGCAAAGAAAAGAAATCAGATGGAATGAAGTTTCATTAATCTAAAACTAAAAACCCTTTTGAAACAATTTGTTCTAAAAGGGTTTCTCTTTTTTGGTTTGATTAGTTTCTTGCAAATTCTATTTTTGTTCCTGTGTTCAAACCATTATTTTTTGCTAAAACACCACACATATGAAACAACATTCTTGCACCTACATTGCCATCCCAATCATCATTTTCACCTGGAGCTACTTCTACTAAATCGAAACCTATAATTTCTTTACCACTTTCCGCTAATTTGTTAAATAAATAAGTAGCTTGCTCAAAGGAAAATCCTCCAGGTACTGGAGTGCCTGTACTCGGGCAATACCATGGATACATCCCGTCAATATCAAAACTTATACATACCTTTTGCGGTAATGAATCTATAATCGATTGGCATTGCTGTTGCCAAGTTTTACCTTCAAACGATTCTTTTTTCAAATCAGAATCCGTATGAACTAAAACTCTTCCATCTTGGGTTTGAACTACATCGACTTCTTGTTCGCAGAAATCACGGATGCCCACTTGAACAATTTTGCTAATTTGAGGAATTTGTAATGCATTGTACATAATTGATGCATGAGAATAAGTAAACCCTTCATAGGCAATTCGCAAATCCATATGAGCGTCTAAATGCAGAATTCCAAAGTTGTCGTGCTGTGAGGCCAAAGCTTCATAATAACCCAGCGGTGTAGAATGATCGCCTCCTAAAAGTACTACTTTTTTACCCTTACCAATCCAATATAAAACTTCTTGTTGTACTTCAGTATGCAACTCGCGACATACTTTATTTATTGAATCCAAATCGGATTTTAATTCTGGCATTTGAGACACGTCTTGACCTGCTTCCAACGCTTCAATAATAGGTTGTGCTATAGCTTTATACTTATCAGAATTAGATTTCCAAGTTTCCGGAATTTCAGCATAATACATTCCTAACTTCCAAAGATCAGGAAAATCTTGATGATTTAAATCTACTTGAAACGAAGCTTCTAACACTGCCTCAGGACCCTCTGATGCTCCTGCTCCATAACTTACAGTAACCTCCCAAGGAACTGGAATAATAATAATTTCTGATTGTTCAGCCGAAAAAGGCAAACCGAAAATAGTGGCATCGGCTAATCCAGGCTGACTTGGATCGAAGGTTTCAATAATTTGTTCTTTATTCATTTTCAATTATTTTCAACTAAACATAGTTTATAGAGTAAACTATTTGTGAGATAAAATTCCTTTTTTTAATATTTGACCAAAGTGGTACATATCTTCATATGAAGTATATAAAGGGACGGGAGCCAATCGGATTACGTTGGGCTCTCTCCAATCGGTAATTACACCATTTTTCATTAAATAATCAAATAAACTTCTGCCTTCTCCATGAAGAAACACAGATAATTGACAAGCTCTCTCTTGTTGATTTGACGGTGTAATTATTTCAAAAGTTCCTTTTACCTCTTGGTTTATTTCATGCAAGATAAATTCTAAATAGGCGGTAATTTGATTTCTTTTGGCGATTAACTTTTTCATGCCTACTTCTGCAAACATTTCAACGGAGGCCAAATAAGGTGCTAAAGAAAGGATAGGCAAATTACTAACTTGCCAACCGTCTGCTCCATGAACTGGATCAAAGCTTGGTTCCATTTTGAATCTACGTTCTTTATTATGTCCCCACCAACCCGCAAAACGGGGCAAATTAGCATGATGATGCTTTTCATGAACAAAACAACCAGAGGCATTACCAGGCCCTGAATTCATATATTTGTAGGAACACCATGCTGCAAAATCTACCTCCCAATCATGAAGATTTAATTGGA
>CAISUR010000280.1 GCA_903888655.1 uncultured Bacteroidota bacterium
TATCTCTTTTATGTTTTTTAGCATCTTGTTGTTTTATAAAATAAAAGAGGTTGTGACCAAAAAAGACAATACACCAGAGTAATAGTAGTACACAAAAAAACTGCTCCATTTCTGGAGCAGCAACCTAAACAAAACCAATCAAAAACTATTTAATTTTCGATTAATCGTTTCTTATTCTCATATTCTTCAATTCTAATTTGTCCCGAAGCGAGTTGTTTCTTTAATATATCTAAAGCCGAATCTTTTCGTCTACGTTCTCCCGGTATGGGATAAGGTGTCGCAAATATCCAAAAAATAACTATTAACCATATAAACCACCAAATTATATCCATTCCCCAATAGGGATATCCATTATATGCCATGATTTTTTTATTTTAAAATTACTATTTACAATCTAATGAAAAGTTTTTCTTTTTCTCGTCTTACCTTTTTAAGATTTACGAGATAATCATGTTCGGTATCGCGATATCCTAACGGCAGTAAAACGGTGCTCGCCAATCCTTTTTCGTTAAGTTTCAATAGTACATCCAAAGCATGATTATCAAATCCTTCCATTGGAGTACTGTCAACATGTTCTTCAGCGGCAGCTACCAATGCAATTCCGAGCGCGATATAGGTTTGTTTGGCATTCCAAACTAAATTATCGGCATCGCTATTTTTTAATTGTGTTTCAATATGTTCTTTCAAAGGGTTCAAACTTTCTACGGTTACATCTCTAACTTCTGCTATTCGATTAAAATAATCATCAATGTGTGCTTGAGTAAGTTTTTTCCAAGCTGCAAATACCAATAGTGCCGAAGCATCTGTAATCTGAGATTGGTTGTTGGCAACTGCTTTTATTTTTTCTAACAAGGCTTTATCTTCAATCACCAATATAGAATAGGGTTGCAATCCAAACGAGGAAGGTGCCTGTGCTATGGCGTTTAAAATAATTTCAAGTTTCTCTTTTGGAATTTTAGTTCCATTCATTTTTTTGGTGGCATAGCGCCAACTCAATGCTGTGGTAATTGACATACGTTTTATTTTTAATTAAAAAAGTGACAAGGCAACCTTATCACTTTCTTTGTTTATTTATCCGACTAATTCATAATAATAATCTACAGCCAAATCATTGACAACACTCCAAATACCTGAAGTTTTCCAAGCAATTCTGCCTGCTTCTTCTTTTTGATACCATGAGTTTACCGTTCCGGATAAGGTTACTTTTGTACCTGTAACGCTCACTTTAATATCACAATCATTTACAGACAAACTGCGCGCTAAAGCGTTTTCTACTTGCTTTTGTTCAATCGTATCGTGAGAATCAGATTTGATACTAATATTATTAGTTACTCCTTTTACGCCCATTAAGTAATTGACACAACTTTTAGCTTCGTCTTTTTGGTAATTCCAAGGAAGTGTTCCTTCTAATGTAAGCCAACCATTTTCTACTTTTACGGTTACTTTATCATCTGGAAAAGAATAATTAGATTTTAATGCTTTTAGAGCTTCGATTGCAATTTCTTCATCCGATTTACTCCAAGAATTAGGAAACTTAACCTCAATTTTTTCAACAAGAGCCTTCACTCCTATTACTCTTTTAGCTGCATTTTCAGCTTCTGTCTTTTTAGCATAACTATCTACAGTTCCAGTTAATGAAACTACCCCATCTTTGGCTGTTACCCCAATCTCTGCAGCATTCAATAAAGGTTCCCATTTGATAGCATTCTGAACATCTGTTTGCAATTCTGAATTATTTTTCATTGTGTTTTTTTTTTGTGTGAATTAAGTTTCATCACGACACAAAGTTCGGCGTTAAGGTTTCAAAGAATATTACACAAAACCGAACATCTTTTACACTTTTACCACCTCTCTTTAATCATAAAATAATATTCTATTAGTTTCACTTACTGCTAAATAAGTTGTATCTTTAGGTAAACACTATGTTTAATTTAACTTTAAAACACAATAGAAATAATGACCGATAAAAAAAACAAAATTGAAGTTGCCGATGATAACGCGGTACTTCTCACACATAAAAAAGAATTAGAACAATGTGAAACTGATTTAGCGATTGCTAAAAAATCAATTACAGCTCATAATGAAAACAAAAAAGAGATAGCTAAACAATTAAAGTTGGCTCAAAAAGAAATTGCAAAAGCTGCTAAAATTCAAAAGATTTATGAGAGAGGATTGCGAGAAATGATGTTTATTATTTCTCATATAATAAGACAACCCATTGCTAAAATAATGGGTTTGTCTTTATTGCTAGAAGATGGTCTTGAAAATTCTGAAGAAGTGCATCAAATTGTAACTTATATGAAGGAATCTTCTAAATTGTTGGATGTTTTTACAAGAGAATTAACAACCTTTGTGCATCAACAAGAAAATATTAAAAAGGAATAACGTAATTTAATACAATTAACGTCTTCCGCCACCATAATGTATGTGACGGTGTCCACCATAAAATCGACCTGCGCCATAAAAATGTCGTACAATTCGAACCGGTGGAACATAAATAGGAACGAAATTTCTTCTAGGATAATAGGCTCCTCTTGGTTCATAATAGACCCCGCATGACTGTAATGTTAGAGCCAATAACACGATCATTATAATTTGCTTTGTTTTCATCTTTTTTGGTTTTTAAAATTAAAACTCTTTAATGAAAACAGTCTATAACAACTGTTTGCAACTAAAAATGCAAGAACTATGCCTAATCAATTTGAAACTAATTTTATAACAAAATTATAACAGTACAAAAGAATTAACAAAACAATAATATTTACGTAGTCATTTATTATTTAATTTTATTGCTCATTTAAAATTTTTAGGTATGAAAAGAAATGCAACCGCCGTTTGGAATGGCACAGGAAAAGATGGTAAAGGAAATTTAACAACACAAAGTGGTGTGTTGAATGCTACTCAATATTCGTTTGGCTCCCGTTTTGAAGAAGGTATTGGTACTAATCCAGAGGAATTAATTGCTGCAGCACACGCAGGATGCTTCACGATGAAACTTGCTTTTAATTTGCAAGCTGCAGGATTTACGGCTAAAGAACTTAAAACCAAAGGAACTATCACACTAGAAGAGGGAGCCATTACTGCTTCTCATTTAGAACTAGCGGCTATTATTGAAGGGATTTCACTTGAAGTTTTTAATGATTTAGTAAAAGATGCAGAGCAAAATTGTCCAATCTCAAAAGCATTGAATGCGACTATAACTGTAACTCACTCCCTAAATCTGTAATTAAAAGATAGTACAACACCATTGAAGTCATTACAATATCAGCATTAATTTGTTTGTCTTTTTTGTTGTAAAACAAGAAGTTGTTGGATCTAATTCTAACAACTTTTTTAATTTAAACTTGAAACAACTTTTTAAAAACTAAATTCTTTTTCAAAGATAATAGTGCCATTACATATTTTGTTAATAAATTTGGAACAATTTTAGTTGATTTTTATCTTTATGTAGCATTGTTAATTTTGATAATTACCTTAAAAATAAGATAACCTTTTACGTTTATAAAGTATTTCCCAGAGATTTTATACTATGAGTTCAGAACATAATTATCGATATATAGACCGCGAAAAAAGTTGGCTAGCATTTAATGCAAGAGTATTACAAGAGGCTGCTGACAGTGCTGTACCACTATTAGACCGGCTTCGTTTCTTAGGCATTTTTTCCAATAATTTGGATGAATTTTTTCGAGTTCGTTACGCAGCGGTTAGACGTTTAAGTTTAACGGGCGAAACGGGCGAAAAAGTATTAGGAGGCATAACGGCGCAACAATTGGTGAAAGATATTACGGAAATTGTTATTAAACAACAATCGGAAAGTCTTCGCGTTTTGAATATTATTGAAAAAGAATTAGAAAAAGAAAATATAATTTTTGTCAATGAAAATGAACTTTGTCAAGAACATCAGAACTTTGTTCACGATTTATTTATTCAAAAAGTTAGTCCCGAATTAGTCACCATCATATTAAATGATTTGGCGGAATTCCCGTTACTAAAAGATACTGCTGGCTATTTGGCAATTAAATTAGTGATGAGAACAGATGACAAACCAAAAGTTCTGGGATTATTGAAACCAAAAAAAGAGGTTCGATATGCTATTATCGAAATTCCAAAAAACATTAATAGAATTGTTGTGCTTCCAGAAATTGGTGGAAAGAAATACCTGATGCTTATTGACGATGTAATTCGATACAATTTGAATAACATATTTAACATATTTGATTATGAAAGTATTTCTGCTCAGATGATAAAAATTACAAGAGATGCACAACTAGATATTGATAGTGACATGAGTAAAAGCATGTTGCAAAAGATAGCTACATCTGTAAAAGAGCGAAGAATTGGAGAACCTGTTCGCTTTGTTTATGACAGTGCAATGGATAAAGACACCTTGGCTTTCTTTTTAAATAGAATGAAAATTGATGCTTCAGATAGTATTATTCCCGGAGGTCGATATCATAATCGGCGAGATTACATGGATTTTCCAAATCTTGGTAGATTTGATTTACTCTACCAACAAAAACCACTTATTCCAGTGGAAGGATTATCATTAGAAGGAAGTATTTTAAATAAAATTGCACAAAAAGATTATTTGATATCGGCACCTTATCAATCATTTTCCTATCTCATAAAATTCTTAAGAGAAGCAGCATTAGATCCAAAAGTAAGTGCTATTAAGATTACTTTATATCGATTAGCAAAAAATTCTCAAATCATTAGTTCTTTAATAAATGCCGCCAAAAACGGAAAAAAAGTCGTGGTACAAATAGAACTTCAAGCCCGATTTGATGAGGCTAGTAATATTTCGTATGCCGAACAAATGCAACAAGAAGGAATTGAGCTTATTTTTGGGATGAAGGGACTAAAAGTTCATAGCAAAATTTGCGTTATTGATCGAATGGAAGCAGGAAAAACAAAACGATATGGCTTTATCTCTACAGGAAACTTCAATGAATCAACAGCAAAAGTTTATACTGACGTTACTTTACTAACAAGTCATCAACAAATATTAAAAGATGTCACTAAAATATTTGAATTTTTTGACATCAACTACCGATTGCATCGATACAAACATTTAATTGTATCTCCACATTATTCTCGTTCTAAATTCAATAAACTAATTGATCGTGAAATTCATAATGCACAAGCAGGTCGTCCTGCCTTTATAAATTTAAAAATGAATAGTCTATCTGATTTTCAGATGATTGACAAATTATATGATGCTAGTAATGCTGGTGTAAAAATGAAATTACAAATTCGCGGAATATGTTCTTTAATTCCCGGTGTGAAAGGAATGAGCGAAAATATTGAAGCCATTAGCATTGTTGATAATTTCCTTGAACATTCGAGAATATTTATTTTTTGTAATGATAATAATCCAGAAGTATTTATTTCTTCCGCCGATTTTATGACCCGAAACCTTGATGGTCGTGTTGAAGTTACTTGTCCAATTTATCAAGAAGATATTAAAAAACAAATAATAGATAACTTTGAAGTAGGCTGGAAAGGAAATGTAAAAGCGCGTTACCATTCAGAAAAACTAGATAATAAATATAGAATTAGAAAAGAAAATGAGCCTGTCTTCAGAGCACAATTGGAAACGTATAATTACTATAAAAACCTGCATGAAAACACCGATATAAATCTTAATCCCCAAACCTAAAACAGAGATTTTTAACTACATGATTTCAATTAAAAAATATGCTGCGATTGATATTGGATCCAATGCCATGCGATTGCTGATTACCAATATCGTTGAACAGGAAGGAAAAGAAACGCAATTCAATAAGTCGGCATTAATTCGAGTTCCTATTCGCTTGGGGCAAGATGCATTTACGGTGGGAGAAATTACCTCTGAAAATATTAATCGAATGGTTGATGCTATGGAAGCTTTTCGACTTTTAATGAAGGTGTATAAAATTGAAAAATATAAAGCCTGCGCCACTTCTGCTATGAGAGAAGCCTACAACGGAAAAGAAGTTGCGGATATTATTAAAGAAAAATCTAAAATAGATATTGACATTATCGATGGGAAGGTAGAAGCTGCTATTATCGCTTCCTCAGATTTACATAGTTTTCTTTCGACTGATAAAACTTATTTGTATGTTGATGTTGGTGGTGGAAGTACAGAATTTTCATTGTTTTCTAATCAAAAAATGGTGGCATCCAAATCTTTTAAAAATGGAACGGTTCGTTTATTAAATAACATGGTAAACGAGGTGGTATGGATAGAAATTGAAAAATGGATAAAAACCGTTTGCGAGCCTTATGACACGATAACACTAATTGGTTCAGGAGGAAATATTAATAAAATTCATAAATTATCCGAAAAGCATCAAGATAAACCCTTGTCCTATGTTTATTTAGCATCGCAATATCAATATTTAAGTTCTTTAACTTATGAACAACGCATTGCTGAATTAGGTTTAAATACCGATCGCGCCGATGTTATTATACCTGCGACTCAAATATATCTTAACGCCATGAAATGGAGCGGTGCAAGACAAATTTATGTGCCAAAAATCGGACTTTCCGACGGGATTGTCAAAGCATTATATTACGGAACAATTTAAATTTTAAAAAATGAAAAATATCAAATATCTGCTAGTAACAATAGTTTTAATACTAGTAAGCTCCTGTAAACAAGACCGTAAAAGTGAAAATTATTTCGGTTCAAGTAATTCTGGAATTCAAAATGGTGGTGTAAAAATGGTGACTATTGAAACTCCAAAAGGAAAATTCAAAGTTTGGACCAAACGCTATGGGAACAATCCAAAAATTAAACTTTTACTACTCAACGGAGGTCCCGGAATGTCTCATGAATACTTTGAATGTATGGAGAGTTTTCTTCCCAAAGAAGGAATCGAATTTATTTATTATGACCAACTAGGAACTGGGTTTTCAGATAATCCAAAAGATACTACCCTGTGGGATTTACCAAGATATGTTGAAGAAGTGGAGCAAGTTCGCGTGGCATTGCATCTCAACAAAGACAATTTTTATTTATTAGGACATTCATGGGGCGGAATTTTAGCAATGCAGTATGCACTAAAATATCAAACCAATTTAAAAGGGCTTGTTGTGTCCAACATGATGGCAAGTTGCCCAAAATATGGAGAATATTCTAAAGTATTAGAAAAGCAAATGAATCCTGCAGTATTAAAAACTATCAAGGATTTAGAAGCAACGAAAGATTATTCCAATCCAAAATATATGGAACTATTGATGAATAATTTCTACAATCAACACATCTTGAGGTTGCCTGTAAAAGATTGGCCAGAGCCTGTTAATCGCTCGTTTGGTAGATTGAATGAATCGTTGTACATAACGATGCAAGGACCAAGCGAATTGGGACTTTCTGGAAAATTAACCCATTGGGATGTCTCTAAAGAATTAAAAAATATTAAAGTCCCAACCTTAGTAATTGGAGCTAAATATGATACAATGAATCCTGAATATATGAAATGGATGGCTTCTCAATTCCCAAAAGGCAATTATTTGTATTGTACCAACGGAAGTCATATGAGCCTGTATGATGATCAACAAAATTATATGAAGGGACTAATTTCATTTTTGAAAAAAAGCAATAATTAAGTATAGTAAACTATTGAAAAACTTGATATTAATGAATAAAAAAATCTAGTTTACTTATTGATTAAACTTAAAATATATTTTAAACCTACTCTTACTTAATTTCAGACAAATTAAGAGTAGGTTTTTTTATTATTAATTGTAAGATTTAACATTCAAAAAATACACAAAAAGCAATTAATCTGATATTTTATGCGTTTTATCGATTATTTTTTTGGTTAATAATAAAATCCTAATTAATTTCGGTAAATTATTAATTTTCAGTTGATGAAAAACTGAAAAGTAATATTTAATACATGAAGAAAAAAAATTGAACCATTTACAAATATAAAATTGGTTTATTTTAGTAGTGTTTACTGTATTTTAACGAGTATTATAGCAATTCATAGAATAAATATTTGATTACTATTTTATCAATATATATTTGTATCATGATTAATTTCTGTAAATTGTTAATAACTTTTTTAAGAGGATAAAACATTTAGATTTTTCATAAAATAATATAGCATCAAATTTAATTTAGCATCCAAATTATGCAAACAACTACTTTAGCAAATACAATAAAAAAGTTTTGGTTACACCTTACCTTAATTTTATCATTATTTACTTGTTTTTCTGCGAGTGCACAGTTTTATAAAAAGCATTATATTGCACCTGCACCATGGCAGTATTTTAGCGATGCAAATGTTTTGGTGATTTCTACGAATTCAACTACAACTGCTACAGTTCAAATTACCAAAAGTGATGGAACTGCAATAGCAACAGTTAATACGGTTAAAGGAACTCCTACGGTATATCGGTTTGTAGGGAGTCCAACAAGTTTACCTGTAAATTCCTTAAATACAGTTATCAACTCGGCTGGACTTATAATAACGAGTGATTATCCTGTTGCTGTCAATTATCGAAATATTGCTTCTGATGCTTTAGGGTCTGGTGCTGATGCCTACATCAAAGGAAATGCTTCTTTAACTAGTTTTGGAGATGCAGGTATTGGATCTAATTTTAGAGTTGGATATTATAGAGATGGTAATTTATCTGGCACTGAAAAACCAATTTACAGTGTTTTAGCAATTTCAAATGGAACTACAATTTCAATAAATGGTGTTAGCACTACCACATTAAACGCGGGGCAAAGTTATCTTTTTAATGCTACAATGGGAAGTTTGGTAACCTCTTCTAAACCCGTAGTAATGAATACAGGTGCTCGATTAGATGCCCCAGGCGGATGTGGAGACGGAGCATTAGATCAAATTGCACCTATAGAGGTATTGGGAAATCGTTATTTTGTTGTAAGGACTACAGGAAATACAACTGCTGAAAAAAGTACAATAGTTGCTACTGCTGCAAACACAGTATTAACATTAAAAACATATGATGTCAATGGTGCATCTTTAACTACTACAAATTCAACCCTAGTAAATGCTGGTGATTTTTTAACTATCGCTAATGGAGATGGTACCAATCCCTATTCTGTAACAGAAATTACTTCAACAAATAACGTAATTGTTTACAATGGGTCTGCGCAATCTTGTGAGATTGATGTATCTGTATTAGCTCCTGTAAATTCTCCTTGTAATGGCTCAAAATTTATAGAAACCACACAATTTTTAGCGTATGGAGGTAGTTCGCTTCCTTATTTTGGTTATGTATTAGTTCAGAGTCCTACCGCTGTTGTAAATATGAACGGTTCAAGTCTAGAAACCCTTGGAGGAGTTCGAAGACAATTAGGAACCAGTGGATGGTACTTAATTGATTTCACTAACACCCAATTAGGGAATCCTGCAATTATATCAATTACAAGTACGTCACCTTTAAACGTAGCTATGATCCAAATTGGTGGTGGATTTTCAATGTCCGCTACTTTTTCAGCATTTGTAAATCAGCCAGCTACACCTACTGTAGCACTTTTTGGAAATGGCTCCTGTAGTAATATTGGTGCGACATTAACAACGGATAGTACTTACGCCAGTTATCAATGGTATTATAACAATGTTGCCATACCTGGCGCTACTACATATACCTACAATGCCTATAATTCTGGTAATTATTATGTGATTTCAGCTTTGTCTTGTGGAGCATCCGTACAATCTGCCGCTGTATCTGTATCTATATCTTCTTGCTCTGATTTGAGCGTAAGTAAAACGGTAAACAATGCAACTCCAATTATAGGAACAAATGTTACTTTTACAATTACAGCAACTAACTTAGGTTTCAGTACTGAACCTAATGCGGTTGTTACTGACCTTTTGCCAGCGGGATATACTTTTGTCAGTGCAACCCCTAGCGTTGGAACATATGTGAGTGGCACGGGTGTCTGGACAATTGGAAGTTTAGCAAATGGATCCAATGCTACTATAACAATTGTTGCTACTGTTAAATCAACTGGTAGTTATTTGAATACTGCATGTATTTCAGGAACTAATTCTGATCCTGTTTCCTCAAATAATTGTTCTTCTGTTACACCTGTACCAGTAAATGCAGTTATCAAAGCACTTAATGACTCTGGAATTTCTATTATAGGGGCTACGGGTGGTCAAACACTTGCTAATGTATTAGCCAATGATACCCTTAATGGTGGAGGTGCTACTCTAGCAAATGTGAACTTAACGCAAGTATCAACTACTAATGCTAATGTAACCCTAAACACAGCAACTGGCGCAGTGAATGTTGCCGCGGGAACACCTTCTGGAAACTATACCGTATCATACCAAATTTGTGAAAAATTAAATCCAAGCAACTGCTCAATCGCTATTGTAACTACTACCGTAACTAATGCCGCTATACTGGCTGTGAACGATGCAGGAACTTCTATTATTGGTGCCTCAGGTGGTCAAACACTTGCTAATGTATTAGCCAATGATACCCTTAATGGTGGAGGTGCTACTCTTGCTAATGTGAACTTAACGCAAGTATCAACTACTAATGCTAATGTAACCCTAAACACAGCAACTGGCGCAGTGA
>CAISUR010000281.1 GCA_903888655.1 uncultured Bacteroidota bacterium
AACCTATTACTATGGAAACTTTTGAAAAATTAATTCTAAAATGGATAAAAAATTAGGTAGCGCAACTATACACTGATTACTTAAAGTTCAATTCTCTTAAAAACACAACAGAGGTCAGATTTTATTTAGATATTTAACCTCAAATATTTAAACTAACTCCACAATTATTTATTTCTCGAAAATTTTAGAATTTAAAGCAACAATTACTTCATTTTTTCGTGCTAATAATTGATAGGGAGGATTGTATCCAAGAAAACGAAAATTACCATGATAGGCTAATCCTTTTTCTTTTAAAGCATTTTCAAGTAATGCTTTATGCTCGTTAATATTTGTTGCACTTGCAAATCCGCTAAATTGAATAACTGCTACATATTCTGGCTCGGAGGTAACAATAGAAATAGTTGAATCATTAGGTCTTGGTAAATTAAATTTGTTAAATCCAGAGGGAAGCACGAAACTCATAGTAGATTTAGTATTTTCAATTTCCATATGAACCGGAGATGTCATTGCAATTTGTTTGTTTTCATTGTTTCCTCCAAAAATATATTTAGCTAATTTACCAAACCCCGAGTTTCCTAAATCTTTATATGTTTTTGCATTGTTTGATATCATTGCCATTGTAGCTTCGGGATAATATCTAATTTCGAAACTCTTCTCCTTTCGAATTACTTTGTAATATTGAGTTTCGGTTTTGATACTAGCCATTATGGTGTAAATTTGAAAAATAAGTAGTAAGCCAACAATGACAATGATAATAATAATGAATAATTTCATGGAAATTTATTTTGATTAAAATGGATCGCTCAATTCACTAATTCTGATTAATTTTTTGTTTACAAATTCATCCAATCCTAATTGCGCCATTTCTCTTCCATATCCAGAACCTTTTGTACCTCCAAAAGGCAGATCAGCTTGCGTCCATGTAGGGTGATTTATAAAAACCATTCCTGTATCTATTTGATTGGCTATGCGTTTTCCATTTTCTATATCTTGTGTAAAAAGGGAACCTCCTAAACCATAGGGCGAGTCATTAGCTAATGCAATAGCTTCGTTTTCATCTTTAACGATAAAAAATAAGGCTACAGGCCCGAAAAATTCTTCATAAAAAACTGGATTTTCTGGATTTATATCTGTTAAAATTGTTGCTTTTACAAAAGCCCCTTCCCTATCTTCTCTTGTGCCGCCAATTAAAATTTTGGCACCACCATCAACTGCTCTTTTAATTTGTTCTATAATATTTACGGCAGCAGCTTCTGAACACAATGGTCCTAAATTAGTATTAGCATCATTTGGATCACCAACAACTAATTCTGACAATTTATTTTTAAACTTTTCCAAAAATTCATCTGCGATACTTTCGACCGCTATAAACCTTTTCGACGCTACACAACATTGACCGTTATTGTTAATTCTTCCCACCACTGCCCATTCAACAGCTTTGTCTATATCTGCATCTTCCAAAATAATAAAGGCGTCGCTTCCGCCTAATTCTAAAACCGACTTTTTAATATTTTTTCCAGCTTCTGTTGCTACACTTGCGCCCGCAACTTCGCTTCCAGTAAGAGAGATTCCTCGCACTCTTTTATCAGCAATTAAACCATTGGTTTGTGCGTGCGAAATTAATAAATTAGAATACAATCCAAGTGGTGCTCCTGCTTCAACAAATAATGCCTCTATTGCTAATGCGCATTGAGGAACATTAGCAGCGTGTTTAACTAAAACTGTATTGCCAATCATGATGTTGGGAGCTGCAAATCGAGCCACTTGATAGAATGGAAAATTCCAAGGTTGAACACCAAGTAATGTACCAACAGGGCTATATCTAATCAGAGCTTTACCATGAACAGGATTTAGAATTTTATCTGCTAAAAATCCCTCAGCATTTTTGGCATAATAATCAAATATTTCGGCACTCAACTTTATTTCGCCTTCAGCATGAATTAGTAATTTTCCCATTTCAAGCGTGATCATTTGAGCGAGTTCTTTCCTTTTTGCGCGCAGTAAACCCGCTACAGTGTACAATAATTGTGATCGGGTTTGGTAGTCCGTTTGTTTCCATTCATGGAAAGTACTTGAAGCCTGCGCAATTGATTTTTCAAGAGTAATATCACTCATTTCATCAAATGACTTTAATAACTTGTTGGTTGTCGGATTAACCGTTTGAAATGCCATAACTTTAATTTTATTTATTATGAATATGTTACTTTTTATTATTCAATTCCTGCAAAAGCAAATTTGCTACAGCAGCAGAAGAAGCGGGATTTTGTCCTGTTATTAAATTTCCATCTTGCTTTACATATGATGACCAATCGGCTCCTTTAGTATAAATTGCTCCATGTTTTTTCAATTCGTCTTCCAATAAAAATGGAACCACCTCGCTAAGTTTAACAGCATTTTCTTCTGAATTAGAAAAGCCTGTCACTTCTTTTCCATTAATTAAAGCTGTGCCATTTTTTGTTTTTACATTTACCAAGGCTGCGGGAGCGTGACAAACAAAAGCTATTGGTTTGTGATGATTATAAAATGCTTCAATTAGGGATATAGAATTTTTATCTGTAGCCAAATCCCAGAGTGGACCATGGCCTCCTGGATAAAAAACTGCATCATAATCTTCTTGCCTTACATCACTTAATTTTAATGAATATGCTACTTTGTCGATAGCAACATCATCTTTATAAAATCGATTTGTTGCAGTTGTTTGTGCATCTGGCAACTCACTTTTGGGATCAACTGGAGGTTGACCGCCTTCTGGTGAAGCGATTGTAATTATAGCTCCAGCGTCTTCCAAAACATAATAGGGTGTTGCAAATTCTTCAATCCAAAAACCTGTTTTTTCTCCGGTGTTTCCTAGTTCACTGTGTGAGGTTAATACAAATAGTATTTTCATTTTTAAATTTTATTATGGTTATTATCCTTTGTTGGTGTTATAGGATTTTTTATGGATTAAAATATTCAATTTATCTTTCGTGTTTTTTTTATTCGATTAGCTTATTACAAGCACCAGGGCTCAACTTTATTTCTTTCGGAATTTATTTCTATTGAATTCAACCAACAATTATCAGATTTTAATTCCTAAATCATTCCTTTTTCTTTTTAAGAAATAGTACGTGAACCGCGATACAAAGATGTTATTAATCACTACTGCTTGTTTTACATTAAAATTTAAATGAATTATATTAATCACACATTTGGATTGCTTTGTTGTGACGAGTTTTGAATGTATCGTTAACCAAAAAAGTCCGATAAAATATCGAACTCTTTGCAATAATAAACAAGCAACAATTATTTCAAACTTGTTTGCGTAATATATATATCTTTTCGAAAATCCTTCCTTCAAAAAAAAATGAAAATAAAGTGCATTACATTTTCTTTATTGGTTTTCCTTTAAGTGCTTGTTGTAAAGTTAACAAGGCTAAACCAAAATATAAGGATGCAAGTATAAAAGTTATCGTTAAATTTTTCAATACGTAGAAGGAAACTACCGGAATCACTTGCATGGCATGCATTCCAATAAAATGAGCTACTCTTAAATCACCATGAGATAAACTCCAATTCAATAAATAAATTCCTTTACTTCCATCTGGTGCTCCAACAGTATGTTTCATTTTTGCACCCATAAGAAAACCCTGAAATGAAAAAATAACAAAGACAACTAACCCCAGTCGAATTGCCCACAAATAATAACTTGGTAAATCAATCGCCGAATTCTTAAAAAATAACCAAGAAACATAAGCGGTAGCTATTGTAGCGATGGTAGCCATCAATCCCATCATCATAAATAAAAATGATTTTATTGGGGTTGAATTATTAAAATGTGACATTTCTCCCTTGGAAGCCTGCAAAGCAATATAGAATATTTCAAATCCTAAGGTGATAATAATTGTCCAATTAAAAAAAGTAGCATCAAAATTTGGTAAATATCCTAAAAACCAAGTCATGGTCCAAGAATAAAGTACTGTCGAAAG
>CAISUR010000282.1 GCA_903888655.1 uncultured Bacteroidota bacterium
CTACATTCTAATCTGAAATTTCAGATACAGATAACCACGAGAATTTTTCTCTCACTTTCCACGGTAACATATAATTTAATAAAAAGTAACTTTAAAAGAGTTAATATATTTTATATGTCAAAAATAACCGAAGCAATACAAGAAAGAATTCTAGTCCTAGACGGAGCTATGGGAACCATGCTACAACGCAATAACTTCTCTGAAGAAGATTTTCGTGGTAAACGGTTCAAAGATTTTCTACATCCGTTAAAAGGAAATAACGATTTACTTTCCATAACACAACCCGAAGCTGTAAAACAAGTCCACCGTTTGTATTTTCAAGCAGGTGCTGATATTGTAGAAACCAACACATTCTCTGGAACTACAATCGGAATGGCTGATTATCATTTAGAAGATTTAGTTTACGAATTGAATTATGAATCCGCTAAAATTGCTCGTCAAGTTGCCGATGAATTTACAGATAGACCGAGATTTGTCGCTGGTTCCATCGGACCAACAAACAGAACTGCATCCATGTCACCCGATGTAAACGATCCAGGTTATCGTGCTGTAACATTTGACGATTTAAAAATCGCTTACAAACAACAAGTAGAAGCCTTAATTGATGGCGGTTGCGATGTTTTATTAGTAGAAACCATATTCGATACACTAAATGCAAAAGCAGCTCTTTTCGCTATTGAAGAAGTAAAAGAAGAACGAAATCTTGATATTCCGGTAATGGTTTCGGGAACCATAACCGATGCTTCTGGAAGAACACTTTCAGGCCAAACGGTTGAAGCTTTTTTGATTTCTATCTCCCATATTCCTTTGTTAAGTATAGGGTTTAATTGTGCTTTGGGTGCCGACCAATTGAAACCCTATTTAAAACGATTGGCAATGAATACACAATTGAATATTTCTGCACATCCCAACGCAGGTTTACCAAACGCATTCGGGCAATACGACCAAACACCCTCGGAAATGCAAGCCTTAATTAAGGAATATTTACAAGATAATTTGGTTAATATCATTGGTGGTTGTTGTGGAACTACACCAGAACATATCAAAGCAATTGCTGAGGTTGCAAAAGAATTTAAACCAAGACAAATCTTAGAAACGATATAATGGCGCAAGCAAATAAATACTTAAAATTATCTGGATTAGAACCTTTGATAGTTACTCCAGAAACCAACTTTATTAATGTTGGTGAACGTACTAATGTTACGGGTTCGCGTAAATTTCTTCGATTAATTAAAGAAGAAAACTATGAAGAAGCTCTAGAAATTGCCCGTGCACAAGTGGAAGGTGGTGCTCAAATCATCGATGTCAATATGGACGAAGGTATGTTGGATGGTGTATATGCTATGACTAAATTTTTGAATCTAATAGCAGCCGAGCCTGATATTGCGAGAGTTCCGGTAATGATAGATAGTTCTAAATGGGAAATTATCGAAGCTGGTTTGAAAGTAGTTCAAGGAAAAGGAGTAGTGAATTCCATTTCGCTTAAAGAAGGGAAAGAGGCTTTTGTGCATCATGCCAAATTAATTAAGAGATATGGAGCTGCCGTAATCGTCATGGCATTTGATGAAGACGGTCAGGCGGATAATTACGAACGCAGAATTGAAATCTGTAAAAGAAGCTATGATATTCTGGTAAATGAAGTGCATTTTCCTGCTGAAGATATCATCTTCGACCCCAATATTTTTCCTGTTGCAACTGGAATGGAAGAGCATAAACTAAATGCTTTAGATTTCTTCCGAGCAACAAAATGGATACGTGAAAATCTTCCCTTTGCTGGTGTTTCGGGTGGTGTAAGTAATGTTTCGTTTTCCTTTCGAGGTAATGACAAAGTGCGTGAAGCAATGCATTCTGCGTTCTTATATCATGCTATTAAAAACGGAATGACCATGGGAATTGTAAATCCAGAAATGCTCGAGATTTATGATGAAATTGATAAAACATTATTGGAACATGTAGAGGATGTTTTATTAAACAGAAGAGACGATGCCACCGAACGATTATTAGATTTAGCTGAAAGTTTTAAAGGTGATTTTAAAGTAAACGAAAAAACAATAGCTGAATGGAGAAATGGTTCCGTTCAAGAACGATTAACGCATTCCTTAGTGAAAGGTATTGATGAATTTATCGAAATTGATGTCGAAGAAGCTCGTTTAACATCTGAAAAAGCTATTGATGTTATCGAAATTAATTTAATGGCTGGAATGAATGTAGTGGGCGATTTATTCGGAAGCGGAAAAATGTTTTTGCCACAAGTAGTTAAATCAGCTCGAGTGATGAAAAAAGCAGTTGCCTATTTGCTTCCTTTCATCGAAGCTCAGAAAGATGGGAAATCCTCTTCGGCTGGTAAAGTCTTGATGGCAACCGTAAAAGGGGATGTGCACGATATCGGGAAAAATATTGTAGCCGTAGTTTTGGGTTGTAATAACTTTGAAATCATAGATTTGGGTGTGATGGTGCCACCAGAAAAAATCATTCAAGCAGCGATTGAACACAATGTTGATATTATCGGACTTAGCGGATTAATCACGCCTTCGCTTGACGAAATGGTTTATTTAGCTAAAGAATTAGATAAATTAAACATCAAAATCCCAATTATGATTGGTGGTGCAACAACTTCTCGTGCGCACACTGCCGTGAAAATTGCTCCAGAATATAAAGAAACGGTTGTTCATGTAAACGATGCTTCACGTGCCGTTACGGTGGCTAGTAATCTACTTCAAGCGGAAACAAAAGAAGGATATGTAAAAGCAATTAGAGAGGAATATGATAAGTTAAGAGAAGGATATTTAAGTAGGAGTAGAGACAAAGATTATTTATCTATTGAAGACGCACGCAAAAATAAATTGAAATTAGATTGGGATACATTTACTCCAGTTAAACCTAATTTTATTGGAACCAAAACCTTAGAATTAGAACTTTCCGAATTAGTTGATTTTATCGATTGGACTCCTTTTTTCAGTTCGTGGGAGTTGTATGGAAAGTATCCTGCTATTTTGACCGATGCGGTAGTAGGCGAACAAGCCACTGCATTATTTGCTGATGCTCAAAAAATGTTATCTCAAATTGTTTCCGAAAAATGGTTAACAGCAAAAGGAATTCTTGGAATCTTCCCTGCCAATACCATCAACGATGATGATATTAGCCTCCCCAACCCCTCCGGAGGAGGGGCTATAAACCTATTGACGTTGCGTCAACAATCTCAAAAAACTGCAGGTGCGCCCAACATCGCTTTAGCAGATTTTATTGCACCAAAAGATTCAGGAAAACAAGATTATATCGGTTGTTTTTGTGTAACTACAGGTTTTGGAGTGGATGAAAAAGCAGCTGAATTCGAAAAACAATTAGACGATTACAATTCCATTTTAGTAAAAGCGCTTGGTGATAGACTGGCAGAAGCATTTGCTGAATATTTACACCTAAAAGTTCGTAAAGAAATTTGGGGTTATGCCTCTGATGAAAGTTTGTCGAATCAGGATTTGATTAACGAAGAATATAAAGGCATTCGTCCTGCACCAGGTTATCCGGCATGTCCTGATCATCTGGAAAAACCAAGCATTTGGAAATTACTAAATGTAGAACAAGAAATAGGAGTAAAGCTGACAGAAAGTATGGCTATGTGGCCTGCATCTTCGGTTTCTGGATATTATTTTGCACATCCTGAAAGTAAGTATTTCGGATTGGGAAAAATAAAAGAAGATCAAGTACTAGATTATGCCAAACGTAGAGGAATTTCTGCTGAAATGGCAACAAAATGGCTCGCGCCAAATATAGCAGATTAAATGAGGTGTTAGGTTATAGGTAGTAGGTATTAGAAAAACCTACAACCTACAACCTACAACCTACAACCGAAAAATTATGAAAGTAACGCAACATATCGAAAACGCTCAAGGAAAACCATTATTTTCTTTTGAAATTCTTCCGCCGTTAAAAGGGCAAAACATTCAATCCATTTTTGATAGTATTGACCCATTGATGGAATTCAATCCACCGTTTATTGATGTAACCTATCATCGAGAGGAATATGAGTATAAAGAATTGCCAAGCGGTTTGTTACAAAAGAAAATTGTCAAAAAACGACCAGGAACCGTTGGTATTTGTGCCGGAATTCAGAATAAATATTCGGTAGATGCTATTCCGCATATTTTATGTGGCGGATTTACCAAAGAAGATACCGAGAACTTACTGATAGATTTAGATTTTCTTGGAATTGATAATGTGGTGGCATTGCGTGGCGATGCCTTAAAGACAGAGACCTATTTTCATCCCGAAAAAGAAGGTAATGAATATGCTTCTGAATTGGTTACCCAAATCAGTAATTTGAACAATGGGATTTACTTAGATGAAGATTTGAAAAATTCGGCTAAAACCAACTTCTGTATTGGTGTTGCAGGTTATCCAGAAAAGCACATGGAAGCTCCGAGTTTGGATA
>CAISUR010000283.1 GCA_903888655.1 uncultured Bacteroidota bacterium
AATGTTATTCCAAAGAGCAAAGTTTGAAGGTAAATTAAGCCGATTTGATAAGCGTGACAAATATGATACTGAGATAGACAAAGAATTATTAGAAATGTATAAAAATAAAATTTATTTGTGCAATTCTCAAATCTCATATTTTGATGTCACTTTGGTTCGATCTGCACACGATATATATCTGCGTAAATAAATGGCAATATTTGCCAGCGTGAGTTTTTAAAACATAGTCACATATGGTTGACAAAGCAACCGCAAAAAACTTAAAATAATATCTTATTAATTCATATTATGTATGTAATTTGCTTCATTAATAACGAAACATAACATCTTAAATCATATTATGTAACAGCAATTGGTAGAGTACAAAATGCTTTTTCCTGAAAATAAACCAAATCATTTCGAGAATTATCTCGTTGGTATTCGCAAAGATACTTTACTCCGTGTTACTACCTATCTTTTAGGGAGAGATTTGTATAACGAGTACATAGAAAACAGTATTGAGACCTTAAGCAATTGGTTTAGCATATCAAATAAACAATTCGCAGATGAGACAGCGGGGAAAATACAAGAATATGAACAACGTCATAACAGGCAATTGCGAATTGTAAATCCAATTGCTTGCCTTCAAATTTTGCAAGTTAGCCTAGAAATGGGTGGTCAAGGCAAGTTGGATACTAAAAGCCCTGAGCGATCAGAGATTGACCTCTTCCTGGCATTTATGGCCATCAACGGCAATATTGATTCTAGCCAAACAAAGGACATTAAGAAAGTTGCAGAGCTTTATCCAAATAATTATTTGGCAGGTTTATTGATGAACTATTCCTTCGCCATACACGACATCATAAATTTTAATTTTACAGATTATGCCGAGTGTCAGGTAATAAAATCGTTATTGCTTTTTCGGTTTCTTGAGTCAAATGTAGAAGGAGCGGCACTCTTAGAAAGATTTTGCCAGTATTACAATGTAAAATGTTGGCAAGAATACCATTCAGCAGTTATACCAATAATACAAGCATGGGCCGAACGACAAACTGCTTCTTCTGTAGATCTGATCATAGATAAAGATGAAAGAGCAGAAAAGAACAAGAGTTTTTTAGAGAAACTTGCGTTAAATGATTATTCAAAGGAAAGCGACTACGATTACAAGTTGCTAAGAGATAAACCCCTTATAAGACTCAATGATACAACATACCGCATTATTCATCCGCTGTTTGTCGCAGACAAAGTATATAAGGGGCTTTATTTTTTACTATCCTCTCTTAATAGCTTAGGCGAAAAAATAGTAAAGCAAAACTTTAGATCTTGGTATACAAGTAATTTTTCAGAAGCAAATTGTTTTAAGCGATTAATCGAATATTCAATCCAAAATTACACCACATTGGCTTTCGATGAAGATTTCAAAATGGATGGTGCTCCTGACGCTTATTTACGCATAAAACATGACATTTTCCTTTTCGAAAATAAAGATGTATTGCTCAACGCAGAAATCAAGCAGTCTTATGAACCAGCTAGACTTGATGAAGCTTTGCGACTAAAGTTTTTGGTTGAGCCAGAAAGGCCGGTAGGCATTGGACAAATTGTACCAAACAT
>CAISUR010000284.1 GCA_903888655.1 uncultured Bacteroidota bacterium
TAAAATTCATACTATGGGACCAAAGTATGTAGTGATTAAAAAAGGAGAACATGGAGCCTTAATTTTCCATAACGAACATATTTTCTTTGCACCAGCATTACCTTTGGCAGATGTTTTTGATCCAACAGGAGCCGGAGATACTTTTGCAGGAGGATTTGCAGGATTCATCACTCAACAAGGAGACATTTCTTTTGAAACCATGAAAACTGCTATTATTCAAGGGTCCAACTTAGCGTCATTCTGTGTGGAGAAATTCGGAACAGAGCGAATGTTAGAATTAAAAGAATCAGAGGTGAAAAGCCGCTTGAAACAATTCAAGTCTTTAACACAATTTGATATAGAATTATAATAACTTTATGCCTCGAAATTTTCGGGGCATTTTTATTATAAAAATTATTATGTCCACTGATTCACAGATTATCGTTTAAAAATAATAATTTATATCAAATACAATCATGATTCGTGATATTCTAAAGCTTACCTAAAAATAAAAATCTGTGAATCTGTGGTGGCTATTAAACACAACTAAACAACTACAACGACAATGAGTGACGCAATCAAACACGAATGTGGAATTGCACTTTTACGATTAAAGAAACCGTTAGAATATTACAAACAGAAATACGGTTCGGCTTTCTACGGAATACAAAAAATGTATCTCTTAATGGAAAAGCAACACAACCGCGGACAAGACGGTGCTGGTTTTGCCTCCATTAAATTAGATGTGGAACCAGGTGAACGCTATATAAGTCGGGTGCGTTCCAATGACGGACAAGCCATTCAAGATGTATTCAAGCAAATTAATGAACGTATCAACGAAGAAATGGCAGCACATCCTGAATATGCTGATGATGTAGCTGCTCAAAAAGCTAATATTCCCTATATAGGAGAATTATTTTTAGGACATGTTCGTTATGGAACATTTGGTAAAAATAGTATTGAAAGTGTACATCCATTTTTACGTCAAAACAATTGGATGCATCGAAATTTAATTATTGCAGGGAACTTCAATATGACTAATGTTACCGAACTTTTTAATAGCTTAATTGAGCTCGGACAACATCCAAAAGAAATGGCAGATACTGTTACTGTAATGGAAAAAATCGGACATTTTTTAGATGACGAAGTCACAGAACTTTATCAAGAATGTAAAAATAATGGACTGTCCAAGAGAGAAGCCTCTCCTGTTATTGCCGAAAAACTACAAATTGCCAAAATATTGAAAAGAGCTTCCAAAGGTTGGGATGGTGGCTACGCTATGGCTGGACTTTTTGGTCACGGCGATGCCTTTGTTTTTAGAGATCCTGCAGGGATTCGTCCGGCTTATTTCTATGAAGATGATGAAATTGTTGTTGTAGCTTCAGAACGACCTGTCATTCAAACAGTTTTTAACGTTCCTTTTGAAAAAGTACAAGAATTACAACCCGGAAATGCTTTAATCATTAAAAAGGATGGAAAAGTTACAGAGGAGGAAATTATCGTCCCTACAGTTAAAAAAGCGTGTTCCTTTGAACGCATTTATTTTTCTAGAGGGAGCGATGCCGAAATTTATCAAGAACGGAAAACTTTGGGGAAACTAATACTTCCAGCCGTTTTAGAAGCTATTCATGATGATACAGATAATACAGTTTTCTCGTACATTCCTAATACTGCCGAAACTTCTTTTTATGGAATGGTTGAAGCCGCACAAGATTTTTTAAATCAAAGAAAAAATCAGTTTATTCTAAATAATAGAAAGACATTAACTAAAGAAAAATTAGAAGAAATACTTTCCGTAAAAATTAGAACAGAAAAAATCGCTATTAAAGATGCCAAACTACGAACTTTTATTACAGATGATAAAAATCGTGATGAGTTAGTGGCACATGTTTATGACGTAACTTATGGTGTCATTAAGCCAACCGACAATTTGGTAATTATTGACGATAGTATAGTTCGTGGAACAACATTGAAGATGAGCATTATTAAAATGATGGATCGCTTAAATCCAAAACGAATTGTTGTAGTTTCGTCTGCCCCTCAAATTCGTTATCCTGATTGCTATGGAATTGATATGGCAAAGCTAGAAGGATTGGTTGCATTTCAGGCAGCTATAGAACTTTTAAAAGAACGCAATTTGTTCATGATTGTAGATAAGGTTTATCAAAAATGTAAGGCACAAGAGAATTTGAAAGACGATGAAGTCATTAATTTTGTTACAGAAATATATTCGCCATTTAGTGATAAAGAAATATCTGATAAAATTGCTGAATTATTAACCTCTGAACACATTAAAGCCGAAGTTAAAATAATATTTCAATCGGTTGATAGTCTTCATGAGGCGTGTCCTAAAAATTTAGGAGATTGGTATTTTACTGGAGACTATCCAACACCGGGAGGAAATCGAGTTGTTAATCGTGCTTTTATAAATTTTTATGAGGGTAAAGATGCTAGAGCATACTAAAATCGAACGTTTTATGTAGTTAGTCGATTATTAATGTAATTCATCAATATTATTTTGTTACACTATACATGTAAGATTATATTTGGAGAACCATAGCATTAGTAGGTTAAGTTTATGGTAGATTTGGGGCAAAAAAGGTGAAAGAAATTTCACCTTTTTTAATTTATATAAGTTTCGCTTTCAAATAGATAAATTTTACTCTAATTTACCTTTCATTTCTTATTTTAGCTGTTTTTCAAACTCTATCACTTGAAAAATATTCAGTTTTCACTCTCAGCTCTGCAAAGGTTCTTTTTAGCACTAGACTGGCAATGTAAGGAGACATTTGTGCAGCTTATTATAGGAAGTCTTTGCGGATCTGGGATGGGCAAATGCATAAAGTCCTATTTCAGGCAGTACCATTACTTTACAACGCTTGAAGAAAAGAGGTTATGCTTTCTTCTCCGAATTACAAGTAAAACTTAAACAATCTCTTTGCAAACTGCAAAGTATGTGACTCATAGGCTCGATGGTATGCTAAGATCACTCCGTCAGTTTCTGGTGAAGCCAACTACTCGATTTTTTACAGAACTTACTTATAAATTTCAATATTATTACTAATTGTTTTTTCATTTGTTTTTATTTTATTGCTTCACACAAATAATAGGAATTTACAAATAGAAAATTTATCACACAAGTACACTAATTTAATGCTATTTAGCATCAATTACTTATTAAGAAAATATTTAATGCTAATTAATGATGAAGTTTTTTACTTTTGCACTCGAGACTCAAGGTCGAATTGTATGTACTAAAAATTATTTTTCAAATGTATAGAAGTCATAATTGTGGTGAACTAAGTGCTTCCCACATCAATCAAGAAGTAACCTTAGCGGGTTGGGTGCAAAAATCTAGAGATAAAGGATTCATGAATTGGGTTGATTTGCGTGATCGTTACGGAATTACACAATTGCTTTTTGACGAAAGTCGTTCTGAAAAATCGATTTTCGAATTGGCTAAAACGCTTGGAAGAGAATTTGTGGTTCAAGTAAAAGGAACTGTGATTGAGCGTGAAGCCAAAAACAAAAATATTGCAACTGGCGAAATTGAGATTTTAGTTTCCGAAATGACCATTTTAAATGCGGCATTAACGCCTCCATTTACTATTGAAGATGAAACCGATGGCGGTGAAGATATTCGAATGAAATACCGTTATCTAGATATTCGTAGAAATCCGGTTAAAAACAGTTTATTATTCCGACATAAAGTAGCACAAGCTGTTAGAAATTATCTTTCTGATTTAGATTTTTGCGAAGTGGAAACGCCTTATTTAATTAAATCTACTCCAGAGGGAGCGAGAGATTTCGTGGTGCCAAGTAGAATGAACGAAGGTCAGTTTTATGCCTTACCACAATCGCCACAAACCTTCAAACAATTATTGATGGTAGGCGGAATGGATAAATACTTTCAAATTGTAAAATGTTTCCGTGACGAAGATTTACGTGCCGATAGACAGCCCGAGTTTACACAAATCGATTGCGAAATGGCTTTTGTAGAACAAGAGGATATTTTAAATGTTTTTGAAGGATTGACGCGTCATTTATTAAAAGAAATTAAAGGTGTTGAAGTAGATAAATTTCCAAGAATGACCTACGATCATGCTATGAAAACGTATGGGAATGATAAACCTGACATACGTTTCGGAATGGAGTTTGGAGAATTGAATGAAGTAGCAAAAAGCAAGGATTTTCCGGTCTTTAATGCGGCTGAATTAGTAGTGGGAATTGCGGCTCCGGGTTGTGCTTCTTACACAAGAAAAGAAATCGACGCTTTGATTGACTGGGTAAAACGTCCTCAAGTTGGCGCTTCGGGAATGGTATATGTAAAATGTGAAGCTGATGGAACTTACAAATCATCTGTTGATAAATTTTACGATCAAAATGATTTATCTAATTGGGCAAAGGCTACAGGAGCAGTAGCAGGCGATATGATTTTTGTGCTTTCGGGTCCAGCCGATAAAACTAGAACACAACTTTCGGCTTTACGAATGGAATTAGCAACACGTTTAGGATTACGTAATCCAGCAGAATTTGCTCCATTATGGGTAGTCGATTTTCCCTTATTAGAACTGGATGATGAAAGTGGACGATGGCACGCAATGCACCATCCATTTACCTCTCCAAAACCAGAAGACATGGAATTATTAGCTACTAATCCTGGAAAAGTTCGCGCCAATGCTTATGATATGGTGTTGAATGGTAACGAAATCGGCGGTGGTTCCATCAGAATTCATGATAAAGCTACGCAAGAATTAATGTTTAAATATTTAGGATTTACCGAAGAAGAAGCTCGCAATCAATTTGGATTTTTGATGGATGCTTTCGAATTTGGCGCGCCACCACATGGAGGTTTAGCATTTGGATTGGATAGATTAGTTGCCATTCTTGGCGGTCAAGAAACCATTCGTGACTTCATTGCCTTTCCAAAAAATAATTCAGGTAGAGATGTTATGATTGATGCTCCTTCAGTAATTGATGATACTCAATTAAAAGAATTACATATAAAAGTTGATTTGAAGTAATTTATATCAAATTCGCAACTATTTAGAAAGCAACTATTTAAAAATTCATAAATAGTTGCTTTTTTGTTTCAATTTTGAATATAATTCAAATATTTATCTGAAAATCATTTCATTATAAATCTAAAA
>CAISUR010000285.1 GCA_903888655.1 uncultured Bacteroidota bacterium
GATTATATTTTTGACGAATTGTAGTCGCAATACTATCACTCATTTTGTTTCCATAAAAAATTCGCGAACACAGTAACATTTCAATTAAATTACTTTGAACATATTCACCAATTTCATTATAAGAATCTACATCTGGATTAAATTCAAGACAATCATTAAATTTTTTTGACAATCGCGCAATGATTCAGCATATTTAGAAAAAAGTTCTTTACCAATAAGTTGACGAAAAGGTTCAAGAGAAAGTCGCAAATACCAATTTTTTTCAAAATGCTCACTAAAATCTTCTTCCAAATCAGCAGGAAATTTACCATTTTCAATGATATATTGAATATGATAATCTGTAATCATATCACAAGTGATTTTCGATGCTTCCAAACTGAACATATATTGATTAGATTTAAGACAAATATTAAAAAAGAAAGTGTCAAAATTAGAAGTGATAGAATTTATATATTCATCTGATTTACTTTTACGGAAATAACGAATATAAGTATAAGAACGACTTACATTTGTGTAAATTTTATAGGTAGAAAAAAGATCCATTATATTATAGTTTTATTTGTAAGTTTTGTTTCCAACAATGTAGTTTTTGTTTTTATTGTAAATAATAATAAAAAGCAATCAATTTTTGTTTATTAATACTAGTCTCTTAAATTTTTTATTTGTTTTGTATTATTTTACATTTTATCTTTATTTTCTAATATAAATTGGTTAAAACCTTTCATTATTTCTCGTGTTTCCGAAGACATGCTTGAGTCTGATTTTAATTCTTTATCTATTTGTTTTTTAGATGTTGTTTTTTTAGGTTCTGTTATTTTAGATTCTTTTATTTTAGGTTCTGTTTTTCTAGATTCTTTTATTTTAGGTTCTGTTTTTTTAGTTTGAGTGCGAGTAACACGTTTAGGAGGTTCTGGTGGGGGTGATGAAGATGAAGAAGGTGAAGTGGTGCTTTCAGTAGATGAAAAAATGGAACTTGATTTAGATTTTGGTTCATTATCGATACTTTCATAAGAACGGATATATTTATAATGTATGTTAGCTACATTTAAAATATTAATATGTGATAAATCAACATCTTCATTATTTTTTGGTTGAGTGGCAAATATTGATAATACAACATGTTTATCTGATTCATTACAGAAAGTATTGTTGTAATAATGGAATATATCTATTTCTATTTGGCTGACATAAGTACCTTGTTTTCTAATATTTTTACATATTTCATTACGAAATTCTTCTAATGATTTCGGTGGTTTGGGAAATGTTTTTTTAATCCAAGCTGGTAAAGATTCAAGTATTTCTTTATAGTTTTCTATATTATTTTCATCATTTGAATTTGATGTATTAGTAAAAGCTGATAAATATTCAAACATTCCTGCAATTTGACCTCCGTCATTTCCTTCTTCAATAATTTTTGCTAATTTTTCTCGTATATCTAAAATAAAAGTTTTTTCACTATTGACATATATATCAAAAGGTTTATCTAGGAAACAATTGACTAATTTAAGTAAATTGTTGGAATGTTTTGCACTTTTATAAATAACCCGAAAAAAGCAATTACCATCGCCTTTAACATTTATAACTTTAAAAGTATATTTACGCGCTGGTGGTTTTCTTGGTGGCATATTGCAATTATTGTTAATTCCTTATACTTTAAAAATATTTTTTAGAATATTATATATAGAACCCCAAAGAATCAAGTATGAAAGGATATTGTGTAAAATGCAAAGCAAGTCGTCAAATGGATAACCCGAAATTAAAGAAAACAAAAAATGGTCGCTCAATGATGCAGGGACTTTGCCCAAATTGTGGTACTAAAGTATCTGTATTTATATCTGACGCAGATGCAAAGAAAATGGGTAAAAAAGGGGGTGACCAAGATAATGAAGATAAACAAGACAACAAAGACAACAAAGACAAAGACAACAAAGACAAAGACAACAAAGACAACAAAGACAAAGACAACAAACAAGACAACAAACAACAAGAAAGTGTAGAAGGAGGTGACAAAAAGAAACGTGTTCGTAAAGCAAAAGGTGGTGATAAAGATGATAAAAAGAAAGATGACAATTAGATAAATTTATTATTATTTTTATAATTCATTAATATAGTGAAATTATGCCTAAATATAATGGTAATATTTTATTAATACCAGTTGATTGTGTAAATAATAATAATTTATTTAATAAAATACAA
>CAISUR010000286.1 GCA_903888655.1 uncultured Bacteroidota bacterium
ATGAAAGGAATCATTTTAGCAGGAGGTTCAGGAACCAGATTGCATCCGCTTACCTTGGCAGTGAGTAAACAGCTTATGCCAATTTACGACAAACCAATGATTTACTACCCTTTGTCAACTTTGATGTGGGCAGGAATTAACGAAATTTTAATCATATCAACACCTCATGATTTACCTTTGTTTCAACAACTTTTGGGCGATGGTAAAAAATTAGGATGTCGGTTTGAATATGCTGTTCAAGAACATCCCAATGGATTAGCAGAAGCATTTATCATAGGAAAAGAATTTGTAGGTAACGATAAAGTAGCTTTAATTCTCGGAGATAACATTTTTTATGGTACAGGATTAGGTAGAATGTTGCAAAATAACAACGATCCTGATGGCGGAATTATTTATGCCTATCATGTGCACGATCCAGAACGATATGGAGTAGTTGATTTTGACGAAGAAGGAAAAGTACTCTCGATTGAGGAAAAACCAGAGCATCCAAAATCAAATTTTGCTGTGCCAGGAATCTATTTCTATGACAATTCAGTAATAGAAATTGCTGCAAATATTGCTCCAAGCCATAGAGGAGAATTAGAAATTACAGACGTTAATAAAGAGTATTTAAAACGCGGAAACCTTAAAGTTAGCATTTTAGATAGAGGGACAGCTTGGTTAGATACAGGAACTTTTCAATCATTAATGCAGGCTGGGCAGTTTGTTCAAGTTATTGAAGAACGTCAAGGTTTAAAGATTGGGGCTATTGAAGAAGCGGCCTATAAAATGGGATTCATAAATGCGGATCAATTAAAAGAATTGGCAACACCATTACTAAAAAGCGGATATGGAGTTCATTTGATGAGTTTACTTCAAGAATAGCAAGAAAAATTATAAACAGACAAAAACACTAATCAATTATTTTAAATTTGATTTTTGAAATTGTCATTGAAATTGTCATTGATCATGATTTTTACAGAAACAAAATTAAAAGGATGTTTTACAATAGAACCCAAAATAATTCGTGATGATCGCGGTTATTTCATGGAAAGTTTTAACGAAAGAACATTTGAAAATGGAATAGGGCAAAGGATTCATTTTGTGCAAGACAACCAGTCTTTTTCATCAAAAGGCGTATTGCGTGGATTGCATTATCAATGTGGCGAACACACTCAGGCTAAGCTAGTTAGGGTTCTTGAAGGAGAAGTGCTTGATATAGCGGTAGACATTCGTCCAGATTCTGAAACTTATGGTCATTATGAATCGGTTATACTTTCGGCAGAGAGACAAAATCAATTTTTTGTTCCTAGAGGTTTTGCTCATGGATTTTTGGTTTTAAGCGATACAGCAACATTCTTCTATAAATGCGATAATTTTTATAACAAAGAAAGCGAAGGCGGAATTATTTTTAATGATCCAGAAATTAATATAGATTGGCAATTTGAATTCGAAAGACTAATCATTTCAGAAAAAGATCAGATTCTTCCAACACTTTCAAACGCCAAAAAAATATGGTAGTTTTAGTAACGGGCGCCAATGGTCAATTAGGACAAGCAATACAATCTATTTCAGGAAAATATCCAAAAGTAGATTTTGTTTTTTGTGATTCTTCAACATTGGATATAACGAATTTAAATAGTATTCAACAAGTTTTTAAGCAAATTAAGCCTAACTATTGTATCAATGCGGCAGCCTATACAGCGGTAGATAAAGCAGAAAGTGAGCCTGAAAAAGCATTTTTAATAAATGTGACAGGCGCTAAAAATTTGGCAGAAGCTTGCAAGGAAAATAACACTATTTTACTTCACGTTTCCACAGATTTTGTTTTTGATGGAGATTTTTCTGAACTATCACCCCGAGCCCAGTCGATAGGCTATTCAGAAGACGATTTACCGAATCCAACAGGGGTTTACGGACAAACAAAATTGGATGGAGAAAAAGCCATTCAACAAACTTTTGACAATTATTTTATCATTAGAACGTCATGGGTTTATTCGCAATTTGCCAATAATTTTATGAAAACAATGATTCGATTAGGATCTGAAAGGGATAGCCTATCTGTTGTAAATGACCAAATCGGAACCCCAACAAACGCCGTTGATTTAGCAGAAGTTTTAGTTAAAATTATTGATCATACTGAGCGAAGTCGAAGTGCTTCTCCTGGCTTCGGAATTTACAATTTCTCCAATGAAGGGCAATGTTCTTGGTATGACTTTGCCAAGAAAATATTTGAAGTAAATAATATTACAATAGATTTACAACCTATTCCAACATCCAGTTATCCCACACCTGCCAAACGGCCAGCATTTAGTGTTTTGGATAAAAACAAGATTAAAAAAGCGTTTAATATAGACATTAATTATTGGGAAGTAAGTTTAAAAACCATAGATTTTTCCGTTATAATGGATAAAAAACCATAGATTTTTCCGTTACAATGGAAAATTTATTACTTTTGTAAAAAAGTTATATGATTGTTCGTCAAATTTTACAAAACATCAAGCACGAATTTTTTCAACAGAAAGCAATAATTTTATTAGGTGCTAGACAAGTTGGAAAAAGTACTTTATTGAAAACTATTTTTAATAATGATGATGATGTTTTGTGGTTGGATGCTGAAAACCCCGATGTTCACGCTATTTTTGAAAATGCAACAGCAACGAGATTGAAAACATTTTTTGAAAGTAATAAATTTGTAGTAATTGATGAAGCACAAAAAATTGATAATATAGGCAGTAAGTTAAAATTGATAACAGACTATTTACCAGAAATTCAAGTAATTGCTACAGGCTCAAGCGCATTTGAATTGCGAAATAAATTGAACGAACCGCTTACAGGAAGAAAATTTGAACACAAACTATTTCCCCTTTCATTTAGAGAAATGAAAGAAAATATAGGTTTACTAGAAGAAAAGAGAATGCTTCCGCACCGATTGGTTTATGGTTATTATCCAGAAATAGTAACTACAAAAAACGGAGCAGAAAAAATATTACGATTACTTTCTGACAGCTATTTATATAAAGATATTTTGCTTTTTAACGGAATAAGAAAACCAGAAAAAATGCAAGAATTACTCAAAGCATTGGCTTGGCAAATAGGAAGCGAAGTAAACTATAATGAATTAGGAAATTTAATTGGATTAAAAAGCGAAACAGTAGAAGAATATATTCATCTTTTAGAACAATCATTTGTAATTTATAAGCTAAATTCATTTCATTCCAATCAACGAAAAGAAATTAAAAAAGGGAAAAAAATATATTTTACCGATTTAGGAATTCGTAATGCAATAATTAATGATTTTTCAACGTTTGAAACCCGAAATGACAAAGGAAATTTATTTGAAAATTTCATCATAAACGAACTTATAAAACAAAATGAATACCAAGAAAAATTTGAAAAAATGTATTTTTGGCGTACACATGAACAACAAGAAATTGATTTAATAATTGAAAAAAACGGACGATTAAAAGCAATAGAAATCAAATGGAGTCCAAAAGCGAAATCGAGATTGAGTCAAACTTTTGCAAAACAAAATCCAAATCACATTTTTGAAATAATTAATTCAGAAAATTTTTTTGAGTACATAATCTAAAAAACACACAAAAAACAAAATCATATAGTAAATGGAGTTATTGAATTAAATTTTTTAAAAAGTGTTAAAGTTAAATTCATTATAATTTCTAAAATACGGTATTCAAAAAAAACTAAATTGGCAACAAATAAGTTTGATTAAAAATAATAAACAATTGAAAAATCTTATAATTCTTATCGGATTAATACTGCTTAATTTCTCCCTTGCTTTTGGTCAAAAAGCGAGCAAAATTATTATAGAAAATTCAGATTTTGCCGACATTAATGAGATTGAATTACCAAATGCTACCTTACTGACAGGAAACGTTAGAGTGAACCACGATGGTATTATAATGACCTGTAATAAAGCTTATTTTTTTAAAGATGAAAATTACATTAAAGCGTTTGGTGACGTTGAAATGGTTCAAGGCGACACCTTACATCTAAACAGCAAATATGCTGAATATAATGGGAATCTTAAAAAAGCTTTTGCGTCTGGAAGTGTTGTCATGCGCTCGCCAGAATCAACCATGTCAACAGACACTATTTATTTTGATAGAAACTCTCAAGAGGCTTATTTTAATTCAAACGGAACCATAGTTAATAAAAACAACACCTTAAAAAGCAAAGCGGGAAGGTATTATGTGAAGGAAAAAAAATACCAATTTTTAACGTCAGTAGTATTAACAAATCCCGAATATACCATTAAATCCAATCATTTAGATTATTTTACCGCTAACGGAGGTTCTTATTTAAAAGGACCCTCAACAATAACAGGAAAAGATAATTTCATCTATACCGAGAACGGATATTATAATAGCAAGAAAAACACAGGACATTTTTTACGAAAGTCGTATATAAAATACAAAGACAGATTAATTGAAGGCGACAGTTTGTATTACGACAGGAAAAAAGAATTTGCTTCTGGAACCAATAATGTTAAAATTACCGATTCTATAAACAAAGCTATCATTCGCGGGCATTATGGTGAAGTTTTTAAAAACAAAGATTCTTTATTTATGACCAAACATGCCTCGGTTCGTTATTTAATAGAAAAAGATTCCATGTTCATTCATGCCAAAAAAATAATTGTAACCGGAAAAACAGGCGATAGAAAAGTGACAGGATTCAATAATGTTCGTTTTTTCAAAACCGATTTGAGTGGTAAATGTGATTCGATACATTCCGATCAAAAAATAGCACTAACCAAACTTATTGGAAAACCAATTCTCTGGAATTTTGAAAACCAAATGACTGGCGACGTGATGCATTTAATTGGAAATAATAAAACCGAAAAGCTCGACTCACTCAAAGTGCTCAACAATACGTTCATTATTTCTAAAGACACTATAGGTGCTGGTTTTAATCAGATAAAAGGACTTAATTTATATGGTAAATTCAAAGACAATAAACTCTATGAAGCCGATGTCGTTAAAAATACAGAAGTTGTCTATTATATGCGCAACGACAAAAATGAACTCATAGGTATTAACAAAAATGTGAGTAGTAGAATAAATATGACGATGGACGATAAAAGTAAAATAGAAACGATTACTTTTTTCGATACGGTTGATGGGGATATTTATCCCGATAAAGATTTACCCGAAAACGCCCGAAAATTACGAGGGTTTATTTGGCGTGGCGACGAACGAATTAAAACTAAAGATGATATTTTTCCTCCTGATGAGGTTGAATTAGATAAAACTATAGTGGCAGAGAGTAATGCTAAATTCGAGAAAGAAAAAGTTGTTCAGGAAATAGAGAACAATAAATTAG
>CAISUR010000287.1 GCA_903888655.1 uncultured Bacteroidota bacterium
CAATTTCAGAATTAAAGTATATTTGTGCATTCTGTTGATAACTATTTTTGGATGTAGAATAACCAAATTGTTTGTAACAAATTAGCATTATAAACTACTAATTAAGAAATTTAATATTATGAGATTTTTAGGAAATGTATTAGCCACAATAGTGGGGTTATTTGTTTTTTGTATGATAAGCTTTTTTGGAATTTTGCTTATTGGCGCTCTTTTTGGAAGAGGTGATGAAACGGTTTCTGTGAAAAGTAATTCAGTAATTGAATTGGATTTATCAGAAATTCATAATGATTATGCCGGAAAAGTAACTTTTAAAGATTTTGATTATTTCAAAGCCAAACACAATGGTTTATCCGATGTTTTAAAAGCGATTCAATATGCCAAAACAGATTCCAAGATTAAAGGAATTTCCATTCTAAACAGTACTTCCGATTTGGGAATGGCTCAAACCAAAGCGCTTCGTGACCAATTAGAAGATTTTAAAACTTCAGGAAAATTCGTTTATTCTTATGCCGATGCTTATTCGCAAAAAGAATATTACTTGAATTCTGTAGCCAATAGTATCTATATCAATCCGATAGGTGAATTAGACTTTAAAGGATTATCGGCAGAAATCATGTTTTACAAAGACTTGGAAGAAAAATCAGGGTTAAAAATGGAAGTTATTCGTCATGGAAAATACAAAAGCGCTGTAGAACCTTTTCTTGAAAATAAAATGAGTGATGCCAATAGAGAACAAACCACACAATTGTTACATTCTATTTGGAATGCTGTTTTAGCTGATATTTCAAAAAGTAGAAATGTGCCTGTAGAACGATTAAATCAAATTGCTGACGGACTTATGGCAAGATCTCCAGAAATGGCAAAAACTGAAAAATTAATTGACAAAATTGCCTATGAAGACATCTATCATGATGATATCAAAAAAGCGTTGCATGTCGATTCAAATAAAGATTATGGCAAGGTTTCTATTGCCGATTATGCAGAAAAAATTGCAACCTCAACTATTAATTTTGATGCGAAAGAAAAAATAGCCATTATTTATGCTCAAGGTGAAATTGGAAACGGCGAAGGAGACGTTAATGTTATTGGCGAAGGTTCGATGCGACGTTCATTGCAAGAAGCGCGAAAAGATAATAATGTAAAAGCAATTGTTTTAAGAGTGAATAGTCCCGGAGGAAATGCGTTGACCTCTGAATTGATTTGGAGAGAAATTGAATTGACTAAAAAAGTAAAACCTGTAGTAGTGTCAATGGGTGATTATGCCGCATCTGGAGGTTATTATATTTCATGTAATGCCAATAAAATTTATGCAGAAGCTAATACAATTACTGGCTCTATTGGTGTTTTTGGAATTTTACCAAACTTTACAGAAGCTGCTAAAAAAATTGGTCTCAATGTAGAACAAGTTAAGACCAATACTAATGCTTCACCATACAGTCCATTTCGACCATTAGACGACACCTACAGAGGATTTGCTCAAGAAGGTGTAGAAAAAATTTACGCCACTTTTGTGAACCGAGTTGCCGCAGGACGAAAATTGACTTTTGACCAAGTAGATGCTATTGGGCAAGGAAGAGTTTGGAGCGGACAAGATGCCATAAAAATTGGTTTGGTAGATAAAATTGGCGGCATGGACGAAGCTATAAAAGAAGCGGCACGATTAGGTAAAACTACTAAATACAGAACACAAGATTTTCCTGAATTTGAAAAAGATTTTAGTGATATTCTGTCAAAATTTGGTTTGGCTCAAAGTAAAGAAAGCATCATAAAAGAACAAATCGGAGAACAGAATTACCAAATTCTACAACATATTAAACAAATGACTTCTCAAAAGGGCGTTCAAGCACGAATGGCTTATGAATTAAAAATAAATTAATCAAACCATAGTGTATTAGCTGTTTTAATCCGTTTTCAAAAGAGACGGATTTTTTATTGTAGAATTATTACTACTAATTCTTATTTATGAAAACATTACAAACCTTTTATTTTTTAAAACACTAAATTTGCCTCACAAAAAATCTATAACAAAAGTTTTGTTAATATAAGTTGACACTAAATTAAAAAATCATGGTAAAGAAAATTTTAAAAATCGTTGGGATAGTTTTGTTAGTATTACTTGTTGCTGCATTTTCTATTCCTTATTTCTTTAAAGATCAAATAAAAGCTAAAATAGAAAAAGCAATTAATGAAAGTGTTGACGCTAAAGTAGCATTCAAAGATGCCGATTTGAGTTTGTTTAAAAGTTTTCCAAAAGCCAATGTTTCCATCCAGAAGCTATCCATCATCAATAAAGCACCTTTTGAAGGAGATACTTTAGTAGCGTTTGACGAATTGAATTTAAAAATGTCTATTATGGAGCTTTTTCATGGGGCTAATGAACCTATGAATATTCAAGGTGTTTCTTCCAAAAATGGTTTAATTAATATTATTTTCAATAAAGACGGTATCGGAAATTTTGATATTGCCTTAAAAAATAAAGCCAAAAAAGATGAAAGCAAGAGCAAACCATTGGCATTAAATATCAAAGGATATGAAGTTGAGAATTTCAAATTCAAATTCACTAATGAAGCTACTAAAATAAAACTGGTTTTAGACAGCATCAACCATTCAGGCAAAGGTGATTTTACTAACAACATTTTGGATTTAGACACCAAAACAACAGCCAAAGTATCTATGACGATGGACAAAATGAATTACATGAATCATGTGGCTATTTCACTTGATGCTATTCTTGGAATCGATTTGAACCAAAGTAAATATACCTTCAAAGAAAACAAAGCTAAAATTAATGATTTAGCACTCGAGTTTGATGGATTTCTTCAAATGGTTAAAGAGGGGCAACAATATGATTTGAAATTTAAAACACCAACGTCATCGTTTAAAAACTTTTTGGGATTAATTCCAGCGGCTTACAGAAGTAAAATTGACAATGTAAAAACTTCGGGAGACTTTACCATTACTGGCTTTGCTAAAGGATTGCTTTCTGACACAAGTGTTCCAAAATTTAATATTGCCATTGCCTCTAACAACGCTTCTTTTCAATATCCTACTTTACCAAAAGCTGTCAAAAATATCATTATTGATACCAAAATTATCAATGAAACCGGTACGATGAATGATACTTATGTTAATTTAGATAAATTATCTTTCTCGATTGATCAAGATGTGTTTAATGCCAAAGCAACTATCAAAAATGTAGCTACTAATGCCTTAGTAGATGCTTCTTTAAAAGGAACCATTAACCTTGGAAATCTTTCAAAAGCTTATCCTATCAAATTAGCCAAACCACTTTCTGGAATTTTGAAAGCCGATGTTACTACTAGATTCGACATGGCTTCGGTAGAGAAAAGCGAATATCAAAACATCAATAATGCAGGAACTATGAGTTTAACTGGCTTTAAGTATGTTGATGATCATGGCAAAGGAATGAACATCAGTTCTGCTGTAGTAGCCTTTAATCCGAGTCGTGTGAACTTACAGGAATTTAAAGCCACCACAGGTAAAAGCGATATAAGCCTTACAGGGGTTTTAGATAATTTCTATGGATTTGCCTTTAGAAAACAAGAGTTAAAAGGAAACTTCACCATGACTTCTAATAAAATTGCCGTTGCAGATTTTATGACCACATCTGAACCCGCTAAAGCCGATACCAAAACAGCTCCAACTCCAATGAAGATCCCAGCATTTTTAAATTGTTCGCTTACCGCTAAAGCTACTACTGTTTTATATGACAATTTAATTTTGAAAGATTGTTCTGGAAAATTGATTGTAAAAGATCAATCAGTAGCTTTAGAAAATGTAAAAACCAATATTTTTGGCGGACAAATTGGAATGAACGGAATGGTTTCTACCAAAGAAAAAACACCAAAATTCAAAATGGATTTAGGACTGAACAAAGTAGATATCAATCAAACGTTCACGCAACTAGAAATGTTTAAAAAAATGGCTCCTATTGCTGGTGTTGTCAATGGCAAAATGAGTTCAACGGTTAAACTTTCTGGAACTCTAGACGATAAAAAAATGACACCTGATTTAAAAACAGTATCAGGAGATTTAACAGG
>CAISUR010000288.1 GCA_903888655.1 uncultured Bacteroidota bacterium
ATAAGCCTCTGCGGGTTCTATAAATTTTTCTTCAGCTTGTTTGTCACATGGGTTCTTATCTGGATGAAATTCAAGTGCTTTTTTGCGGTATGCTTTTTTTATTTCAGCTTCGCTTGCAGATTTTGTGATGCCTAATATTTCGTAAAAATCTTTTTTCATTTTAGTATTTGTATATAAAATTCAGGACCTTTCGACACTTGTCCCTACGATAATTATTGTCCGATTACAACCTTTGGATAACGTATAATTTTATCGCCTAATTTGTATCCTTTTTCTAAAACATCAACAATTTTCCCTTTTAATTCATCACTAGGTGCAGGAATTTGGGTAATTGCTTCGGCATAATCTGCATTAAAAGCATCTCCAGTTCGAACTTCTACTTCTTCTAATCCTTTCGAAACCAAAGTTGTTTTTAGTTTTTCATGAATTAATTCAACCCCTTTTAAGAGCAAAAGATCTTCCGATTTTGAAATTTCAATTATTGCTCTATCAAAATCATCCATAACTGGCAACATGGCTTGAAGCACCTCCTGATTGGCAGTTTTAAATAACTCTATTCGTTCTTTAGACGTTCTTCTTTTATAATTTTCAAATTCAGCAAAAAGACGTAAAAATTTATCTTTTTCATTAGTCAATTCCTCTTCTAACTTTTGTTCAATTGTCAATTCCTCAGCACTATTGACACCAATCGGTGCATTTTCCTCTTGGTTTTCCTCTAATTGATTTACATTTTCGTTCTCAAGAATTTCTTTATCAGTATTTTCAGTACTCATTTTGCTTTTATTTTTAAATATATTTTTGATATTCATTTTTTTCGATTCAATTGCAAAAGTACTGCCATTTATTTTAAAATGTCAAATTGTCACTATTTTTCTGAAGTATTCCGCGATAAAAGTATCTTATTATTCAGTCAATAATTAATGAACTTATGCTATGAAAAGATTTAAATTTTTTTATGATACGTAACGAAAAAGTACAAAATTGAATTACTACAAAAATTTTAATATAATTTTATGACTATAACGTTTTAGTATTGTTTACATTTGATTTATAAAAGGTTTACAATCGATCGAAAGACGAAAAAAGTATTAATTCAATATGAAAAAAGTTCCAGCGATAACTGGAACTTTTTTTATAAATTCAGGTTTTTTTCCATTTAACAAAAAAAATCTTTTCTAAAATTATTTTATTTTAGTGATTGATAAAATTAAGTTGTCTTTTAGCCTCTCCAACCACAAAAGCAACAGAATTAGCAATATTAAAACTTCGAATTAAACTTGACATTGGAATTTTCAAATGATTTTCAAATTGAGCTAAAACTTCATCAGATAACCCAACACTTTCTTTACCAAAAACCAACCAATCTTCATCTTGAAATTCAGTATTATAGATAAATTTAGACGCATGTGAACTCATCAAGAATACTCTTGATTTATCTTTAACTTGAGTCATCCACTCGGCTACATTTTGGTATTGCGTAACATCCAAATGCACCCAATAATCCAACCCAGATCGTTTTAAATTAGTATCATTAATCTTAAATCCCAAGGGATGAATTAAATGTAAGCGACTTTCAGTTCCTACACATAATCGACCAATATTACCAGTATTATTGGGGATTTCTGGCTCTACTAAAACTATGTTTAACATAACTACTTTTAATGATGAATATTACTTTTTATCTATTTTACACAAAAAGCAAAATTAACACAAATGAGGTTCTTGATAAAAAATAAATAGGTCTAATTAATTTTATAGGCTACAATTCGAAAATCAAATTTGTATTTTGTACTTTTGCAGTCGTTTAAAAAGACACTAAACCCATTATGTTACTAATCATTTTCTGTTTATTTATTGTCGTTGTAGTTATTCAATTCCTTTATTATGTGGTGTTTTTTGGAAAATTTTCTTTTGCTAAATCACAAATATGCACCCTTAAAAGAGTTCCCATTTCAGTAATTGTTTGTGCCAAAAATGAAGAAGAAAATGTAAAGAATTTTATTCCATTATTAGCCGAACAAAACTATTCCGACTATGAAATTGTCTTGATAGACGATGCTTCAAGCGATGAAACACTAGAAGTTTTTGAAAGTTTTGAAAAACAATATTCTAATATAAAGTTGGTTAAAGTACAAAATAATGAAGCTTTTTGGGGCAATAAAAAATTCGCCTTGACTCTTGGTATCAAAGCGGCTAA
>CAISUR010000289.1 GCA_903888655.1 uncultured Bacteroidota bacterium
AAAAATTAAATTTATTTTTTGTATTAAATCTAATATTTTGTTTTGAAGCAAGTTATAAGTTTCTTTTTTTTCTTTTTTTGTAGTTATCAAGTTTTTTATATATTAGCCAAAACCTTGTTTGATGAAATTCGTATATATTTTATTAGTTACTTCAATACTAACAGCACAAGAACATTATCCTAAAGATTATTTCCGATTGCCATTGGATATTCCTCTGCAGTTGTCGGGTAATTTTGGAGAATTGCGTCCCAATCATTTTCATGCAGGTTTTGATTTTAAAACCAATCAAGTTGAAGGTTTGAGCGTTCATGCCGCTGCAGATGGATATGTATCTCGAATCAAAATTTCTACGGCAGGTTATGGAAAAGCCATATACATTACTCATGCTAATGGTTTCACAACCGTCTATGGTCATCTTCAAAAAGCAATGGGAATTATTCAAGAAAAAATTATCGCATTGCAATACGAAAACAAAAATTATGAGATAGAAGCCTATTTCAAACCAGGAGAAATTCCAGTCAAAAAAGGAGAAGTTATTGCGCTTTCTGGAAATACTGGCGGTTCAGAAGGTCCTCACTTGCATTTTGAATTTAGAGATAACAAAACCGAAAAAATTATTAATCCATTATTTTTTGGATTGGATTTGAAAGATGATAAAAATCCAATTGTTTCGAGTCTTTTGGTCTATCCTATTGACAATACCTCTACTGTGAATGAATCTAAAAGACCCGTTCATTTGAATTTGTCGTTACAAAAAGATGGCACCTATTTATCTGAAAAAGTTTTGGCAAATGGCAGGATTGGTTTTGGTATCAGTGCAGTCGATTTTGATGATGTATCGTATAATCCAAATGGGGTTTATAAAACGCAATTGATATCCAATGGAAAACCCATTTTTGGATATGAGTTTAATGAAATGGTTTTTGATGAAGCTCGATATGTGAATGCATTGATTGATTATCCGCGATATAAAAAAACGCATCAAAGGGTGCAAAAACTTTTTATGAAACATCCTTATAATTGGAGTAATATCAATCAGAATGTCAATGACGGTATCATTTCGGTTAGTCCCAATTTTTTGAGTCTGCAACGAATTGAAGTTTCCGATTATTTTCAAAACAAGACCATAATAAACATTCCCGTGGAATATTCAATTAAGAAAGCCAAAATTGACGAAGAAATTCAACCCACTAAATATTTCATTAAATCCAAAGTAGAATCTAATTTTGAAAAAGATAATGTTTCTGTTTACTTTCCAGCAGGTACTTTTTATGATGACTTCTATTTAAATTTTGATGTTAAAGATGGCATTGTCTTTCTTCATGAAGATGTGGTTCCTGCACATTCCTATTTTACAATTTCAATTGAGGATACAAAATCTGATGTTGAAGATCGAAAAAAGATGTTTATTGCTTCTTTATATGGTAATAAGTGGAATTACAACACAACAAAATTGGTAGGTTCAACGTTTACTTGTAAAACAAAAACATTAGGACAGTTTCAATTGATGAAAGATACCATTGCGCCCAAAGTAACAATAGCAAAAAGTATTGAAAACAAATGGCTCACGGGAGTCAAAACAATTCAATTGACAATATCAGATGATTTATCGGGTGTAAAATCTTATAACGGGTATCTTAATGACAAATGGGTTTTGTTTGAATATGAACCGAAAACCAAAAAAATAACACATACTTTTGATGATGTATTATTGCTAGAAGGGCAAAATAAATTGAAGGTAGTAGTAACCGATAATGTTGGAAATTCTACTATCTTTGAAACGCATTTTTTCAGAAGTCAAAAAAAATAACATCCTTTGAAAACACCTAAATACCTTTTATCTATTCTTTTTATATTTTTTGGATTGGTTTCATTTGCACAAACCGCTAAAGTAACTGGAATTGTTTTAGACGAAAATAAAAATCCTGTAGAAGGTGTAAACATTAGCTATCAAAGTAAATCTTCAGTAACCGATACTAATGGATTTTACGTTATTGAAGTGCCCTCTAATAAAAAAGTAGTTTTGGTGTACACTCATGTTGCTTTAAAAAGTATTACAGCAACATTTCAATTAAAACCTAGTGAAGTCTTAGAATATAATCCTGTAATTAATAACAAAGCCGATCAATTGAGTGAAGTTGTAATTACTAGTAATAAACGAAGAGTTACCGGAATTATAAATATTGAGCCCGATATCGTTCGGAAAACACCAAGTTTATCGGGAGGCGTAGAAGGGATTATTAAAACTTTGCAAGGGGTTTCTTCTAATACTGAATTGAGTTCTTCATACTCCGTTCGTGGAGGAAATTATGACGAGAATCTGGTTTATGTCAACGATGTGGAAATCTACCGACCTTTTTTAGTGCGTTCCGGGCAACAAGAAGGATTGAGTTTTACGAATACTGATTTGATTCAAAATATCGATTTTTCTGCCGGAGGTTTTCAGGCGAAATATGGCGATAAGATGTCTTCCGTCTTGGATATCACTTATAGAAAACCCACTAAATTTGGAGCTTCATTAGATGCAAGTCTATTAGGAGGAAGTATCGCTGCTGAAGGAATTTCAAAAAATAAAAAATGGACGGCATTAACGGGTGTTCGTTATAGAAACAACTCGCTTTTGGTTAATAGTCAGCAAACACAAACCAATTACCGTCCTTCCTTTGCGGATGTTCAAACCAATATCACTTACAAATCATCCGATAAATGGTCTTGGAGTTTCCTTGGCAATATTTCTGAAAATAATTACAACTATCAACCTTATACTCGTCAAACTAATTTTGGAACCTTAGACAATCCTATTGCTTTACAGATTTTTTATGAAGGGCAAGAAAAAGACAAATATCAAACCTATTTTGGTTCTATAAAATCGGTTTATAAAGCCAGTGAAAAGAGTACCTATAAATTCATTGGATCTTTATATCACACGCTTGAGCAGGAACATTATGACATTGATGCGTCTTATTATTTAGGGGAAGTAGATACCAATTTAGGATCGCAAACGTTTGGAAATGTGACCTACAATCGTGCGGTAGGTTCTCAATTAGACCATGCACGTAATGATTTGGACGCCCTTATTGCCAATGCCGAAGTAAAAGGAACACATTACAGTAACAACAAAAAGCATCAGTTTGATTGGGGAATTAAATACACACGCGAAAGTATTCGAGATCGAATCGTAGAGTGGGAAGTGGTTGATTCTACTGGTTTTTCAATTCATCCACCGATTATCAATTTGCCAAGAAATGATCAACCTTACACTCCTTATACAGGACCATTAGTGCCTTATCAAAGCGTTAGAGCATTGAATTTTGTTGATGTCAATAGATTTTCAGGTTACACACAATGGAATACCAAAGCCTATTTAGGAGAGAATCAATTTTGGGTTAATGCAGGAGTTCGTGCTCAAAACTGGATGGTTTCGGGTGCTGACATTGCAAATACACACAGTCAAACAGTATTTAGTCCAAGAGCTCAATTTACACTCAAACCCAAATGGAAGCATGACATTCTCTTCCGATTTTCCACAGGAGTATATTACCAGCCACCTTCCTATCGCGAGATGAGAGATTTTAATGGAGTAGTGAACCCCGATTTGAAAGCACAGAAATCAATACATTTTGTAGTAGGGTCCGATTATAACTTTAAAATGTGGAATCGACCTTTTAAATTTGTTACAGAAGCTTATTATAAAGACATGACCGATGTTAATACCTACACCATTGACAATGTCAGGATACGTTATCGAGCCAATAATGATGCTGTGGCAAATGCCTATGGTTTAGATTGTAGGTTGAATGGTGAGTTTGTGCCGGGCACTGAATCTTGGTTCAGCTTTGGTTACATGAAAACACAAGAAAATCAAGATGGTAAAGGTTATATACCACGTCCTACGGATCAACGATTGAAGTTTGGTATCTTGTTTCAAGATTATATGCCCAATATTCCCAATGTAAAATTATATTTGAATCTTACTTATAATACCGGATTACCAGGTGGTTCACCGTCTTATGCCGATGTATATCAGTACCAAAGTCGTTTGCGTGATTACCGTCGTGCCGATGTTGGTTTTTCCTATTTATTTACCGAAAAAAACAATGAACGTCCAGAAGGGCATTGGCTAAAAAAGTTTAAAGATTTGTCTTTAGGTTTAGAGATTTTCAACTTGTTCAACAACCTAAATGCTATTACTAATACTTGGGTTCGTGATTCAGATACTAGAAGCCAATACGCAATTCCAAATTACATGACGACTCGTGTATTTAATTTTAAAATAACTGCACGATTGTAAACTTAGATTACTCAAAAAATTAAAAAAGCACGAGCAATAAAAGACTAATCTTAAAATTGTTTTGAACTATTTCAAGTTTCTTTTTACAACTTCTCTTTCAAATACTTCCCTGTAATCGACTTTTTGTTTTTTACAACATCTTCTGGAGTTCCCTCGGCTAGTAGTTGTCCACCGTTTTCGCCACCTTCAGGTCCGAGGTCAATAATCCAATCGGCACATTTAATCAAGTCGAGGTTGTGTTCTACCACCAATATCGAATGTCCTTTATCAATCAAGGCATCAAACGAAGCTAAGAGTTTTTTGATATCGTGAAAATGCAAACCCGTAGTAGGTTCGTCAAAAACAAACAAAGCTTTGTCTTTGGTATTTCCTTTTACCAAGAACGACGCTAGTTTGATACGCTGTGCTTCACCACCCGAAAGGGTAGAAGACGATTGCCCTAATTGTACATACCCCAAACCAACATCTTGTAACGGTTGTAGTTTTTGCATGATTTTAGTCTGCTTGTGTTCGCTAAAAAAAGCAATGGCATCATCGATAGTCATGGTTAGAATATCATCGATATTTTTACCTTCAACAGTAACTTCTAGTATTTCTTTTTTGAAACGTTTGCCACCACAGGTTTCACAAGGCAATTCGACGTCGGCCATAAACACCATTTCTACATTGATAGAACCGTCCCCTTTACAAGTTTCACAGCGACCACCATCTACATTAAATGAAAAGTGCTTCGGTTGGTAGCCGCGTATTTTAGACAATTTCGATTTAGAAAATAAATCACGAATGTCATCGTAGGCCTTGATATAAGTCACTGGGTTAGAACGCGAACTTCGCCCGATAGGGTTTTGGTCAACATATTCTATATGATGAATGCGATGGTAATGTCCTTGCATATCGGTAAACTGACCTGCTTTTTCTCCTACGCCTTCTAATTTCTTTTGCATAGCAGGAAAGAGAATTTTCTTCACTAACGTACTTTTACCACTACCCGAAACACCCGTAATTACGGTTAAACATTCTAACGGAAAACGAACGTCTAGGTTTTGTAAGTTGTTTTCTCGTGCTCCTAGAATATCAATATAAGTACTCCATTTTCTGCGGGTTCTGGGCACTTTTATTTCCAACGAACCATTGAGGTATTTTGCCGTTAACGAATCTGATTGTAGGATTTCATCAAACGTACCTTGCGCTACCAATTCGCCACCATGGGTTCCGGCTTCGGGACCAATATCAATAATCATATCGGCTTGTTTCATGATGTCTTCATCGTGTTCAACCACAATAACCGTATTCCCTAAATCGCGTAGGTTTTTCAATACTTCAATCAATAATTCGGTGTCTTTGGGATGCAAACCAATACTTGGTTCATCCAAGATATACATCGAACCAACCAAACTACTTCCTAAAGAAGTGGCTAAGTTAATACGTTGCGATTCACCACCAGAAAGTGTAGCTGAATTTCTATTTAAGGTAAGATAATCCAACCCAACATTACTTAAAAAGGCCAAACGGCTGTTGATTTCAATTAATAATCGTTTAGAAACCGTAGTATCGTATTCGGATAGTTGTAATTCCTTGAAAAACGGAATTAAACGTCTAATGGGTAAATCCACCAAATCAGAAATGGTTTTGCCACCCACTTGAATGTAATTAGCTTCGGCACGTAGACGTTTGCCTTTACAAGTCGTACATTTGGTTTTCCCACGGTACCGCGACAGCATCACGCGGTTTTGTATTTTGTAATTCTTTTCTTCCAGTTCTTTAAAGAAGTCATTCAATCCCTGAAAGTATTGGTTTCCTGTCCACACCAAATCTTTTTGCTCTTGCGATAATTCGAAAAAGGGTTTGTGAATAGGGAAATCAAATTTATAAGCTTTATTCACCAATTCGTCACGGTACCAACCCATGCTTTCACCACGCCAAGGATAGATTGCGTTTTCAAATACAGATAACGCAGAGTTCGGAATCACCAAATCTTCGTCAATGCCAATGATGTTTCCGTAGCCTTCGCAAGTTGGACATGCGCCATACGGATTATTAAAGCTGAACAAATGCACATTTGGCTCAAGGAACGTCATACCGTCCAATTCAAAATTAGCACTAAATTCTAGACGCGAATTGTCTTTTAAATCTTGTAAAAAACAAACCCCTTTTCCTTCAAAGAAAGCGGTTTGGATTGCATCAGATAGGCGATTAAAGAATTCTTCTTCGTCCTTTACGATAATTCTATCAATGATTAACAAGACATTTTTGTTGTCTAATCGATGCAATTTTGTGACATCGAGTTCGGTCGAGATGTCGTCCAATCGCACCATTTCGTTATTCACTAATATACGAGCAAAACCTTGTTGCAAGAGTACTTTTAGTTTGTCTTCTAATTTTCTGCCTTGCTCGAGATGAATAGGAGCGAGCAGTAACCAACGGCTGTCGAGTTCAAAAGTTTTCACTGTATTGATGACATCCGAAACGGTATCTTTTCGTACTTCGTTACCTGATACAGGCGAAATGGTTTTTCCAATTCGGGCAAACAGTAATTTTAGGTAATCGTATATTTCGGTGGAGGTTCCAACGGTTGAACGCGCGTTGGTTGTATTTACTTTTTGTTCGATGGCTATGGCCGGTGAAATACCATGAATATAATCCACCTCGGGTTTATTCATTTTCCCTAAGAACTGACGTGCATATGCCGAAAGACTTTCAACATCACGCCTTTGTCCTTCTGCATACAAGGTATCGAAAGCTAGGGAAGATTTACCTGATCCAGATAAACCAGTTATAACTGTTATTTTCCCGTGTTGGATTTTAACATCTATGTTTTTTAGATTGTTAACACG
>CAISUR010000290.1 GCA_903888655.1 uncultured Bacteroidota bacterium
CCAAAACGTGTTCGCAATTGAATTGTGATGTGAAAGATTATACCGTGGCTCCTATTTTTATGAAAGGAAAAGAAAAAGGCGCTCACGAATGGATGATAGAATTTAAAAAACAACCCGAAGACATCAAACTATTTCAAAAGATATTGGACGAAATGTTACAAACCGTAAATTCTGATTATGAAGCCAAGCGCTATAACAACATGACGTTAAATCCTTTAAAAATTAATGTAGCACGCGAAAACTTATTCTATGATTGGCTCAAAGAAAACGACAAATTGGGTGGGCAACACAAAATTCCAAGATTATCAAACCAAAGAGATTATTTAGAGCAGTTGATTACTATGCAGGAGATGAAGATTAAAAGTTAAAGTTTATCTTAATTCAATCTTACTTTTTAAGGTATCCATTATCAGAAATTCAAGAAACTAATTATAAACTCTTAATGCATCTCCATTAACATCAACCCTATATTGTTTCAATGGATATTCTTTTCCAGGACATTGTCCGGTAAACAAACTATAACTAGCATTGTCACATGAACATTTAGCATTTCCTCCTGTAATGGTTAATACCGAACATGATGTAATATTTTGATTTGGGCATGAACCATCAAATGCCGTATAACCGCTACCTGTATTAAAAATAATAACCCCTCTTAATGGACCATTTGTTGGATAGGCTTTTATACCTTGTCCTGAAAAATTAAGTTGATCATAAGGTGGTAGGGTTTTATTGACATCCATAGAAAAACTATAGTTTGGCAAATACGGATTGTTATTATTAAACTTGTCTTTATTACAACCAAAAGTAAAGAGAGCGATTGAAAGCAGAAGAAGCAGTTTTTTCATTTTAAAAAAAATTATTAAAAGAGTAGTTCAAAAAAATTAAATTGGTTAACTTTGTATATCATTTGAAACAAAAATAGGAATTTAATATACAAATTATATATCTTTGAAAAAAGAAATCCCGTCTTGATGGGATTTTTTCTATTTTATGATAACGATATAAAAGTAGTTTTAATATACTACGAACAAAATAATAACGTCTTTTTAACTACTTGAAGGCTTAAAAAGAACAAAATAAAGAAATGAAATTATGAGCACTGTATCTTATTACACCGCAGAAGGATTAAAAAAATTAAAAGAAGAATTAGACCACTTAAAAAGTGTAATGCGTCCAAAAGCATCAGCAGATATAGCTGAAGCAAGAGATAAAGGGGATTTATCTGAAAATGCAGAATATGACGCTGCCAAAGAAGCGCAGGGAATGTTAGAAATGCGAATTGCTAAATTGGAAGAAGTATATTCAAATGCACGATTAATAGATGAGAGCACTTTGGATCTTTCGAAAGCTTTGGTTTTGTCAAATGTAAAAATCAAAAATCAGTCTAACGGGATGGAATTAAAATATACTCTGGTTGCTGAAAGTGAAGCCGATTTAAAAACCGGAAAAATATCGGTAACATCTCCAATTGGTCGAGGATTGCTTGGGAAGTCTGTAGGAGAAATTGCAGAAATAACTGTGCCAAACGGAACCCTGAAATTTGAAATTTTAGAAATTACAAGAGATTAATTTATGTCAAGCATATTTACCAAAATAGTAAACGGAGAAATTCCATGTTATAAAATAGCTGAAGACGAAAATTTTTTGGCTTTTTTAGACGTAAATCCAAATGCAAAAGGACACACATTATGTATTCCAAAAAAGGAAATCAATAAGATTTTTGATATGGATGACGATTTGTATCTAGGACTAATGCAGTTCTCTAAAAAAATTGCAATTGCTCTTGAAAAAACAGTACCCTGCAAAAGAGTTGGCATGGCAGTTATTGGTTTAGAAGTGCCTCATGCACATGTTCATTTGATTCCATTGAACGAAATGGATGAGATGCGTTTTCAAAATAAAGTTTCTTTAAGTAAAGTAGAATTTGAAGATTTAGCCAAAGCAATTCAAAATAATTTATAAAATAAAAAATTAAATAAGCTCCACAAATTTGCAGGTTCTTCGGTAAGTTTGTGGAGTTTTTATTGCTATAAATATGAAAAAAGCCTTTGTAATACTGGTGTTGTTTGCTCAAATTAGAACATTTTCACAAGAAAAAAGTTCACACAATTATTACTGGAGCAACGAAGAAAACTTGAAAGCTATGGTAGGGGTTGCCAATTGTTACGTTAGAGAAAATCCTTCAACAAAGGCTACCTTGTTGGATTCACTTCAAATAGGAAAGGAAGTAACTGTAGTAAAATCAACCGATATTAATTATGAGATCAATGGTGTGAATGTATCTTGGGTAGCAATTGAATATCAAAATAAATCAGGAATAATTTCTAAAGGGTATTTATGGAGAGGGTTTTTAGCTTTAGGTTATGTCAAAAAGAAAGAACTTACTTTTCTTACCACAATAGATAAATTTGAAAATCGAAAATCAGATGGATTGGATGTGTTTTCCATTTCTGCTAAAGTTTTAAGTAATCAAAATGTGGTTTTAGGTCAAAAAACTTTTCAAAAGAGCCTTGGCGAAAGTGCCTATTTTCAGAACAATACAATTGGTGGTTTGGGATTAAAAAATGTATCCCATATTTATAGAATTAGCTTTGAAGGCGAAGCTTGCGGAATTCCGTCGTTATTCTATTATTTTGCTTGGAATGGAACTAAAATAATACAGTTACCTGGAAAATTTGGCGCAGCAGATGCAGATATCTATTTTCACAACGAAGATTTCATTTTTCCCAAAGAAAAAGGGGGAAAACCCGACACCATTATAAAAAAATTTAAAGAAGGTGAAACACAGGATGAAGCAGCTAAACGTCCAACTTATGATGTTAAAGAATGGAAAGAAATTTACAAATGGAATGGTGAGAAAACAATTTTAATTGAGAAAACAAAGCCAAAAAAATATAAAATAAAATACTAACTCATGTAGTCTTTTTATACAAAATCTGCATGGTAGTGCCTTTTCCAATTTCAGATTGTAGCACTTTAATTTTTCCTTTATGATATTCTTCTACAATTCTTTTGGTTAGTGACAAACCTAATCCCCAACCTCTTTTTTTTGTGGTAAAACCAGGTTCAAAAACACGTCTGAATTGATTTTTTGGAATTCCTTTTCCTGTATCTGAAATATTAATTTTAATATAGTGCCCATCGTTCTCAATGGCTAACTTTAATTTGCCGCGACCCTTCATAGCATCAATAGCATTTTTCATAAGATTTTCAATCGTCCAACTGTGAAGTTCAGGATTTAAAGAAATAATAATTGGCTCACTTGGAGCCAAAAAACTAAACTCTATTTGATTGGAAAAACGAGATTTTAGATAGTCAAAAGAGATTAAAGTTTCATTAATGATGTCTTTATTTTCTAATACTGGTTCTGATCCAATTTTTGAAAATCGTTCCGTTATTATCTGTAATCTATTAATATCTTTTTCAATTTCAGAAATGGTGGTTGCATCTACATTATCGGCTTTCATAATTTCTAACCAGCCAATCAATGACGATAAGGGAGTTCCTATTTGATGTGCTGTTTCTTTTGCCATTCCTGCCCAAAGTTTGTTTTGGGTAGCCATCTTTGTACTTCTATAAAAGTTATATACTAATGCCCCAAAAAGTACGATAATCAACAATAAAGCTATTGGATAATATTTTAATTTATTGAGTAAAGAAGAGTTTCCATAATATAAATATTGAATTTTACCTGGTACATATTCCATTTTTATGGCGTCATTTTCAGATTTTAATTTTTCAAGAAAAAATTTCAGTTTGATTGAGTCTTTTTTTATATCCTCATCGATATTAATATCATTGATAATTTTATTATTCTCGGTAACAACAATAGGAATTCTAGCATTTTGAATTATTTTTAAGGGTAATGACGTATCTGCATTTAAATCAGAGTTGATTAAAGTAGTTTGCGCCTGTGCCCAAAGTTCCATTTTATGTCGCTCTTCATTCTTAAAAATCTGAAAAAAAGAATAGGTATTCAAAAGAATCAGAGAAACAATAACAAATGAAGTAGTTATAATAATCCATCGGGTAATATTTCTTCTTTCAGAGTACTGCATTGCTAAAATTTTTGTTTAAAAGTAAGGATTTTTTTCAAATTGTTATTACTTTTTGAAATTGCTATTGCCTTTGAATTCTTATCTTTGCGCAAATTCAACTTCTATGGTAACACTTGACCCAAAAGAACTATCACCAGCAAAATTGCAAGGCTATTTGCAAAGTGCTGTTGCGCCAAGACCTATTGCTTTTGCTAGTACAATTGATAAAAACGGGAAGCCCAATTTATCACCATTTAGTTTCTTTAATATTTTCAGTGCCAATCCACCAATTTTAGTTTTTTCACCGGCAAGAAGAGTTCGTGACAATTCAACAAAACACACCTTGATAAACTGTCAAGATACTAAACAAGTGGTTATTAATGTAGTTAATTTTGAGATAGTTCAACAAATGTCCTTATCAAGTACTGAATATCCTACTGGAGTAAATGAATTTGAAAAAGCTGGACTAACGGCAATTCCGTCTGACATTGTAAAACCTTATAGAGTAGCTGAAAGTCCGGTTCAATTTGAATGTAAAGTCAACGAAATAATTGCTTTAGGAACCGAGGGAGGAGCAGGAAACATGATTATCTGCGAAGTTGTTAAAATTCACATCAATGAAGCTGTTTTAGATTCAAATGGAATCATTGATCCAATAAAAATTGATTTGGTTTCAAGACTGGGAGGGAATTGGTATTCTAGAGCTAATCAGGGTCTTTTTGAAGTAGAAAAACCATTGGCAACATTAGGAATTGGAGTGGATGCTATTCCGAGTTTTATTAAAGACAGCGCTATCTTTAATGGCAATGATTTAGGAAAATTAGGAAATGTAGAATCTTTGCCAACAAATGAAGAAATTACTATATTTGTAAAACAAAATTTTGAAATAAAAGCTGTTTTAAGTGCTGATGATGATGAAAAAAAATACCATTTAGCAAAAGACTATTTAGATAATAATGAAGTACTAACCGCTTGGAAAGTGCTTTTAGCAAAACAATAAATTTAGAATAATTATGGAAGTTATAGGAAAAGTAAAAGTAGTTGGTGCAGAACAGCAGGTAAGCCCAACATTTCGAAAAAGAGAATTAGTGGTAACTACAGATGAGCAGTATCCACAAAGTATTATGATTGAATTTGTTCAAGATAAAAGCGATTTATTAAATACTGTTACTGTTGGTGAAAATGTAAAAGTTTCAATCAATTTAGGAGGAAGAGAATGGGTTAATCCACAAGGAGAAACAAAATATTTTAATTCTATAAAAGGTTGGAGAATTGAAAAACTGCAAACAGAAGCTCCGGTATCTCCACAAATGCCACCTGTTCCAGCAGCAGAAGCATTTGCTCCAGCGACTAATTTTAAAGAAGAAGAACACGACGATTTACCTTTTTAATTTACAAGTAAATAATAAATTTCAATAACCAAATTCCAAATAAATTCCAATTTTTAAAAATTCAATTTTCAAAACCTAATATATGTTTAGAACTATTGAATTTGAATTTTGAGATTTATTTGGGATTTGTCATTTATAATTTGGAATTTTCACCCATGTATTTCCTAACCAAAGAACTTTATTTTCCGCCTGTTGAAGAAGCTTCTCATGAAGGGATTTTGGCTTTCGGTGGCGATTTGTCAACCGAACGATTATTATTAGCATACAAGAGTGGCATATTTCCCTGGTTTAATGAAGATGAACCTATACTTTGGTGGGCACCGCCTGAAAGAATGGTTGTCAATCCTAATGATTATAAAATTTCTAAAAGTCTACGAAATATAATCAACAGAGACCTATTTGAAGTAACTATCAATAAAGATTTTGAAGCGGTAATCTCAAATTGCCAAACCGTAACCCGAAAAGGTCAAAACGGGACTTGGATAACTAATGATATTATTGAATCGTACACGAAATTAAACAAGCTTGGTAGTGCAATGTCTTTTGAAGTTTGGCAAAAAAATGAACTTGTTGGCGGATTGTATGGAGTAGATTTAGGAGATATTTTTTGTGGTGAAAGTATGTTTTCTAAAGTTCCAAATGCGAGTAAAGTAGCTTTTGTAAAACTTATTGAGTTTTTAAAAACCAACAGCTACAAACTTTTAGATTGTCAAGTACACAATGATCATTTGGAACAATTAGGTGCTTTTGAAATTTCAAGAGATACGTTTATGATGATTTTACATTCTAACAAAAAAAGTTAAAAATCTAAAGTAAGTGGCTCTGGATACTGTTTTCTAATAAAAATATAACAATTTTTTTGAGAAAATTACCCACAAAACTATTGAATAAACTTTCTTTAAAAGAACCTGTTAAAAATTTCCATTTTCAATTGATACTTTTACCTTTGTAAGTTATAAATCAAATTGATCATAATGAATAAATCAAGTAAACGTAGAGAAGCACTTTTATATCACGCAAAGCCTACTCCGGGCAAAATAAAAGTTGTACCTACAAAAAAATATGCTACACAAAGAGATTTATCTTTAGCCTACTCACCAGGAGTAGCAGAACCTTGTTTAGAGATTGCCAAAGATGTCAATAATGTTTATAAATATACTTCTAAAGGAAATTTAGTAGCCGTCATTTCTAATGGAACTGCTGTTTTAGGATTGGGTGACATTGGTCCAGAAGCGTCTAAACCGGTTATGGAAGGGAAAGCACTCTTGTTTAAAATTTTTGCGGATATTGATGTTTTTGATATAGAAGTAGGCACTAAAGATATTGAAGAATTCATAGCCACAGTAAAAAATATTGCTCCTACTTTTGGAGGAATAAACCTAGAAGACATAAAAGCTCCCGAATCATTCGAAATCGAAAGACGTTTAGTAGAAGAACTGAATATTCCAGTAATGCACGATGATCAACACGGAACAGCCATTATTTCATCAGCAGCATTGTTAAACGCATTAGAATTAGCTAACAAGCAAATCGAAAATGTCAAATTAGTAGTTTCAGGCGCAGGTTCGGCAGCGTTAGCTTGTGCTAATTTGTATGTTTTACTTGGAATAAAAGTTGATAATATTATTATGTTTGATAAAGATGGAGTCTTATCAAATGAAAGAACTGATTTATCCGACTTACAAAGAAGATATTCTTATGGAAAAAAAGGAACAACTTTACAAGAAGCATTAGTAAACGCCGATGTGTTTTTGGGACTTTCTGCAGGAAATATCCTTACTTCTGAAATGTTATTAGGGATGGCAAATGACCCTATTGTTTTTGCAATGGCAAATCCAGTTCCAGAGATTGATTACAACGTAGCTATTGCTACAAGAAAAGATATTATAATGGCAACTGGGCGTTCTGACTACCCTAATCAGGTAAACAATGTTCTTGGTTTTCCTTATATCTTCAGAGGAGCGCTTGACGTTAGAGCTACTAAAATTAACGAAGCAATGAAGATGGCCGCAGTTCGAGCATTAGCTTCTTTGACAAAAGAATCGGTTCCTGAGCAAGTTAATATTGCTTATGGTGAAACTAGATTGAATTTTGGTAGAGAATATATTATTCCAAAACCATTCGACCCAAGATTGATTACCATGGTTGCCCCAGCTGTTGCAAAAGCTGCTATGGAAAGTGGCGTTGCTTTAAATCCAATTACCGATTGGGAAAAATATGAAGAAGAGTTATTAGAACGAATGGGATCTGATAATAAAATGGTGCGTTTACTTACCAATCGCGCCAAAACCGACCCGAAGCGAATTGTTTTTGCAGAGGCTGATCAATTAGACGTTTTAAAAGCTGCTCAAATAGTTCATGAAGAAGGAATTGGATATCCTATTTTACTTGGACGAAAAGAAGATATTTTGGAATTAAAAGAAGAGATCGGATTTGATGCTGACGTTCCTATTTTTGATCCAAAAACCAAAGAAGAAGATAAACGTAGATTAGAATATGCCGATATTTATTGGAAGGAAAGAAACCGTAGGGGAATTTCCTTATTAGATGCTCAAAAATGGATGCGAGAACGAAACTATTTTGCCGCTATGATGGTCAATCATGGTGATGCAGACGCTATGGTTTCTGGATATTCTAGAAGTTATCCTACAGTTGTAAAACCATTAATGCAATTGATTGGAAAAGCACCTGGCATTTCATTAATTGCTACAACCAACATGATGATGACCAATCGAGGCCCAATGTTTTTATCGGATACTGCCATTAATCCAAATCCTTCGGCGGATGATTTGGCAAAAATTGCTTTAATGACTGAAAAAACAGTTCGAATGTTTGGAATGGAACCTGTAATTGCTATGGTTTCTTTTTCTAACTTTGGATCATCATCCAACGAAAGTGCCACTAAAGTTCGAGAAGCAGTTGCCTATTTGCACCACTATTATCCTGACTTAATTGTAGATGGTGAAATTCAAGCCGATTTTGCTTTAAACCCAGAAATGTTAAAAGCGAAGTTTCCATTTTCTAAACTAGCGGGCAAGAAAATAAACACCTTAATATTTCCTAATCTAGAATCAGCAAACATAACTTATAAATTGTTGAAAGAGTTATATAAAGTGGATTCTGTTGGTCCTATAATGCTAGGAATGGACAAACCTGTTCACATCTTTCAATTGGGAGCAAGTGTCGAAGAAATGGTAAATATGGCTGCAGTAGCAGTTGTTGATGCCCAAGAAAAAGCCAAAAGAATTAAGAACTTTGAAGTGAAAAAATAGTTTTATGTATTGAAATCAATTCTAAATAAATTGGCATGAATATTCAACAATTTTATGAATTTTGTCTTTCAAAAAAAGGAGTTACAGAACACTTTCCATTTGATGAAGACACACTAGTTTTTAAAGTTGGTGGTAAAATGTTTGCCCTTTCCTCCTTAAAAGAATGGGAAAATGGGACTCCATCATTAAATTTAAAATGTGATCCTCAAAAAGCTTTAGAACTTCGAGCAGAATATGAAGCAATCAATCCGGGTTGGCATATGAGTAAAATACACTGGAATACTATAGATTGTAATAGCGATGTTCCAGACAAAATGATGTATGAATTAATTCATCATTCTTATGAATTGGTTTTTACAAGTTTATCAAAAAAAATCCAAACAGAGATTCTAGGAGTCTAACTATTGTTGTTCTAACTTTTTTATGGTTTCTCGCCATTCATTGAGATTGGCAATCATTAAGAGTAATTTCACGATTGCCCAAAAAAGAGTCATAATAGCAACAATAATAAGCGTTGTTGAAAAGAATGAAATTAATCCGAAACCAATAAAAAATAATATCAAACAAAATAAGACTACAAAAATTGATATTTTTTTATGCGTCAATCCAGCTACCAGAAGTAAATGATGTAAGTGTGATTTATCTGCTTTGAAAGGAGAATTTCCTCTTTTCATTCTTCCAACATATACTCTCAAGGAATCTAAAACTGGGATAGAAAAAAACGAAAGCAAAATAAGAAATCCATAAGCATATCCGTAATCTTGACTAACTCGTTGTTTTTCCATAAATTGAATTCCCAAGGTAACTAAAATGAATCCTAAAAATAAGGAGCCAGCATCTCCCATAAAAATCTTTTTCTTTGATAGATTAAACTTTAAAAAACCAATAATTGCCCCTATGAAAATCACACTAATTTTACCTAATAAATAATTATCATAAAATATCGAAGCTATCAAGAACATTGTAAATCCTAAAAGGGATAAACCTCCCACTAAACCATCAACTCCATCCATTAAATTAAAGGCATTAACAACCCCTGTGATTACTAAAATTGTTAGTCCATATTGCATCCAAGTTGCTATTTCATGTATTCCAAGAAAGCCATAAAGCGACGTAATTCTTGTTCCAGAAAAAGCTACAATAAACGCTAAAATGAGTTGAATTATTAATTTATATTTGGCACTTAAATCATTTTTGTCATCTATTACTCCAATTATTAAAAGTGTTATTCCAGATGAAAAGATAGGAAGGTATTCTTTTGAAATAAGTAGTATATTTCCGGAAATAAGTAACACAAGAAGGGATGTTACTGCAATTGAAATTCCGCCAACCAAGGGCACAGGAGTAGCGTGTACTTTTCTATAATTGGGTTTATCAACCAAATTAACTTTTACTGCAATTTTTTTAATAATAGGAATAAAAATAAGTGCTAAAATAAGCGCTAATACTCCAATCAATATAAATTCTATAGTATTTTTCATAATGATTTATCTTTTATTGTAAAACATTTCAGCATTTTTCAAATGAGACATTTGATATTCATCTAAAAAGTCATTGTCTAACTTATTGGTTTCGCTATAAATACTTTTTTTCTTATCTGTTTGCAAAGCCTCTTTTACTAATAAATCATATTGATTTGAAATAAATCCCCAGGTATATCTTCTCAAAGCAATGGCTTTCATTTCTTTTCGCAATATTTCTAATTCTGTTTCAGTAGTATCTTTCAATTTAGTAATTAACTCCTCAGCTGTCGAAAAATAAATTGCCTTATTTTCAGTAGTAGTTTTATTGTAGGAAACTTTAAAAGACATAATTGGAAGTCCTAAATACATTGCTTCCACTAAAGATGGATTAGTTCCGCCAGCGGAATGTCCATGAATATAAATGGCAGCATTACCTCTTATTAAATCAATCTCCCTTTGATTGTAAATTGGATCATAAAGATGAATATTTGAAACATTACTAAATTTTTCTTTCAAATCCATTCCATACTTGCTGTTTTTCCAATTTCCTACTAACACTAATGGTTTGTTTGGCATTTCTTTGAAAGCTTCTAGAACCAGATGAACATTGTTTTCTGGTTCTATTCTGCAAACTTTAACCGAATATTGTTGGGACAAAAAAGGGTATTTAATATAATCTTCATTAGTAGGTTTAACTTCTAGTGTATGGTCTGCACCATATTCAATTACATGGCTCAAAGTTTTATATTTTAAACCAGTATAATCTTGAATACTTTCGTTATCTGAAATATCGATATGAGAAAAACGAACGGCAATTTTTTCAGCCCAACATAAATATAATTTGGCGAACAAAGACCATTTATCTCTTTTCCACTCAATACCATCGATAGAAATAATTATTTTTTTCTTGGTAAAAAGCCTAACAAATGGAAGAATCCAAGCACCAGCTACTCCTAGAATTAAAAGCACATCATTATTTTTCAATGATTTTAGTATGGAAATAGTATCATAAGGAATACTTTGAATTCCATTGGCATCAAGATTAATATATTCTAATTTGGCACCTTTGTAACTTTCTATTTGCTCCTCTTTAGCATATTTCTTTTTAGAACAATAAACAGTAAAATCGTATTTGTCCGACAAATGAGTTACTAAATGCTCTGCAAGTGTTTCAAATCCACCATATTTTGCAGGCAGACCAACAGTTCCAATAATGGCTACTTTATTTTTTTTCATTTCTAATTAGTATCTCTTTTCGTTTTTCAAAAATTATGCTTAATATTTAAACCGCTATTAATCAAGTAAATACAATTTTGTGAAAAATAATTTTTTCCTATATTTGGAAAATATCTATATTTTGGAAATGATTCGTAGTGATTCACTTTCAAAATACTCTTGACCAAAAAACTTACTTTTCTCAAGTGACTCTTGACTCATTTTATTATATAGTATTGCATCTGTAAGAAGTTCGTTAATTTTTTTTGAAATCAAATCTATATTCTTACTGTCTATCAAATACCCGTTTTTGCCTTCTTCAACAAGTTCGACGACGCCCCCAACTGGAGGAACAATTACAGGTAAACCATAAGCCATACCCTCTAAAATGGTTAAACCAAAAGTTTCTACCCAAAGATTTACATCCGAAAGATTAAGTAATATGCTAGCTTCTTGATAAAATTTATGAGTGTCCTTTTGCGTAGGATAAATATTTAAATTTGGTGGGATAACATCATTTTTATAATATTCTCTAATTTCACTTTGATTGGCATTTACCACTAATTTAAATGTATAATGAGGATTAATTTTAGCCAATTTTAAAAATTCATTTACACCTTTATAAGCCTTCAAAGAACAAATCATTAAGATGATTTTAGTTTCTTTTTCTTTATTCAAATTCTTATATGCTATCTCAACAAAACTTTCTTCAAGTACATTATAAAGTACATTTTTTTTAATGTCCATAAACTCTTGTTTAGCTAAAAAATTTGAAACGTAAACCACCTCCGAAGCAGACCAATTCACTATCCCAAATAGAAAATCTTTTAAAATTTTAGGCTTCATCGAAGTTTCATGAATATGATAAATTACTATACATCCTTTGAGTTTTCCAGCGATGCCAGCGCCAAAAGGTAAAACAGTATTCACATACAAAACATCGGTTTTTTTTAGAAAAAAAATTAATTTTAATCCTATAAATAATTGGCTAAAAGTTAGAAATAATAGTCGTAAAATTGGATTTTTTACAAATCGATACCAATAAAAATGATGATTTACTTTTGGAATATTCGATAAAAATCCTTCTCTGGTTCCGCAAGTATATAAATGAGTTTCAATATCATTTTTCACAAAGCCTTTTACTAATTGCATCAGCACTTTTGGGCTTCCACTATAATCGTTTAAAAGATGAACTGCTACAACTCTCATAACTATAATTGATTATAAACTTGGTTTAATATTTGCCCTTTTTTATTCCATGTGAAATGCTGTTCAAAATGAATTCTGGCGTTTTGACTCATTTTTTCTAAAATAGTGGCATCGGAATAAAGTTGATGTATAGCTTCACTTAATTTTAAAACAGTAGTATCATAATCACTATGTGAAATAGCAAATCCACATTTTTCATTGATAAATTCCCCTGGACCTTCATTGTCTAGACATATTACGGGTAATCCAAAAGACAATGCCTCAGCAACTACCATTCCAGCCCCTTCATGTGATGGAAAAAGAAAAACTGATGCTTTTTCATAGAGCTTCATTAGTTCTTTTCTATCGATCCATTCAATAATTTCTACATATTTTTCTACCTTATTATCAGCAATTATTTTTTTATAAAAACTTTTTTCAGGTCCTGTTCCCACCAAAGTTAATTTACATTTTTCTTTTTCAGCTTCGGACTTATTTTCTAAAAATGCAATAAATGATAAAATTGTTAAATCAAAGCCTTTCAAAGGAACAAACCTACCCACGCTAATTAATTGAAAAGTGTCTTTACGAGCAATTATTCCTTTGAAAAAATCATCTGTAGCAATTGCAGGCATTATTGTAAATGATTTGTTTTTTAAATTTAATTGTTTTTCAACACCCTTATTAATACAAATAATATGATTTGAGTGATGAATAGTCTTTTTTAAAGACATAGATGCTTTCCAAAAAAAATTCTTAACTAACCATGTTGCTTTATCCTTAATCAAATACTTTTTTGAATATGATTTCATATATTGCGCAGGAATTATGGAATGATGACCAATTGGACCCCAAACCATAGGCTTATTTAATTTCCACAAAAAACTTGGAGTCCAATCATTATGAAAATTCACATTATGAACTATTTCATATTGAATATTTTGTTTTTTAATGAAAGTGACGATTCCTCTTTGCCACAAGGCATAATAAAGCATAGCCCCTCTACTCCCCTTTTTCCAAAATCGCATCCAATAGGGCAAATCGAAATAAAGAAAAGTAATGTTTTTATATACTTCATCAGGATAATCAGACATGAATTTATCTATGGCTTTTTGATTGTTTTCTCGAGTAATCGCTATTACTTTATTGAATCTAGCAATTTGATAAATAAGATTCCAACCCGTAGCATCTTCGGAACCTTTATAAGGATTGACCGCATAACAAGTAGCTAAAATAGTCTTATTGCTCATGGTTTCTATTTTTTAATATTTTTGCTGGAACGCCCCCGATAATAGAATTATCTGGAAACGATTTGGTAACTACACTTCCTGCTGCTATAATGCAGCCATTGCCTATTATTACCCCATCGAGAATAGTAACTTTACTACCAATCCAGCAATTGTTTCCAATCTTTATCCCTTTTCTCGTTACCCCTTGATGCCTGATGGAAATATTGATGTCATTATAAACATGATTTTCGGGATGACAACTTAAGTATTGACCAACAATGCATTCATCACCAATTTCTAATCCTCCTGCTCCACCGAGATAGGCAAATTCACCTATTCCAACATTATTTCCGATACTAATTTTATCACCAATTTCATTAAGCGAAGTAGAAACAATAACTCGACTAAAAGCACCAATCGACACATTGTTGCCAAAATGAATTCCGTTTTTACTTAAAGCAGAAACTGCTACTTGATTTCCTAAACGTAAAAATTTTCCGTACGTGATTTTTGGAAGATTGAAAAAACTAACATTTTTACCAAGCAACATACCTTTTGGATTTCTTAAAAAAATTAGTACTTTCAATCCTCTAATAAGACTACAAAATTGAATCCAAACAAACTGCATCAAAGCAAAGGAGTTTAATGCTTCATCGAAGGCAAAATGTGGATTTCTAATCTTAATAATTTTTTCAAGTAGCTTTTTCATAGCTTATTTGGTAATGGTTTTCATTATTTTATCCAATGTTTCTTCTAGAACTAAATTATTAATTGGTAAATAAATGGAACTTTTATTTTTTTCTTGTAATCGAACAAAAAGCTCGGTGTAATCTTTGGTTAATGCTTCAATTGTTTCTTTTGTTAGTTCTTCTTTTCTTTTTAAAATTACCTCTGCATCGGCATACAAGAAAAAGTTAAAATTTGGTTTCAACAAAAAAGTATATCCAAAGGAGGTTAGTTTCTTGGGCAAAACGATATTACTTCTTTTACTATCATTTATAAAATCAAAATAATAGCGATCATAAATAACTACTTTCCCTTTTGATACATATTTGAAATAAATATAAAATTGTCCTACGAAATAGTCCATATAATAATAGCCAAATCGCAATAAAGATGAAAAAAAACTTTTATTGTTTCCTTGTCTTGGTAAACTTGAAATAGTATCTAAATGAGCCTTTTCTTTTCCTTTGGTATAGACACTTAAAATAGGTAAAATAGATGGTCGATGACGAATTACAACTACTGGCTTACGAAGTTGCTTTTCTATCATAGTACTAATATTTTCAATAATGGTTGATTTTCCAGCGCCATCTACACCGCTAAAAGTTAAAATAAACCCTTTGTTTTTAAATTTTTTTATTGAGTCCATATAATATAAAAAGATGTTTTTGATGTAATTAATTCCTTTGTTTCTAGGATTTGAATTAATGATTTTTATTAATTTATCTTTCTTATTTGTATTGTTTTCAAAATATTCTAAAAATATGTTGTCGTTTACTTTGTTAGAATTTAGAAAAGCATTTTTATATTTTAAATATTTCGCGGGAATTTTGCTATTATTTAAAATATAAAATAAAACAACGTACTTCGCTGTGTCATTATCCGAGATATTCTTAACTCTAAATTGATTTTCAAAATTATCATTTAGCATTTTTTTAGCATCAAGAATCTCCAAATTCTTAATCTTTAATTGCCAAATTAAATCAATAGAAAGCATCGTACTATCCTTTAAAAAAATTTGAATAGTATTCATAAACGATTTTTTATTAAACATAATTTTTGAAACTAAAGCATGTGATTTTAAAAAATCTTCTATGATTGAGTTATCTTTCTTATGTATTACAATGTCAATATCAGAATTAATACTTAACTGATCTGGGGCATCAGTAGTAAATTTTAAAGCTCCATATTCTTTGGATTGCAAAAAATCTAAAAAATCCAAAATTAGTAATTGACGCTCCGATTTTTGAGAAACTCTAAAACCATTCAATGCTTGGTTCCAAATGGTTAACAACCATTCAATTTGTATATGCCATTCTTTTTGCTCGGAATATATTTTCAAATAATGCATGCAATTAATGAGTAAATACCATTTTAAATGTTGATTCATTTCATCACTTTCAAAATAGTTAGCCTCTTCTAAATCACTATAAATCAGACTCCATGTTTTTCGATTGACTAAAACCCCTTTTTGAATAATAAAATGAAAGTAATCAAAGCCTAAAGGTTTGTCAAAACTTGCCAATTCCCAGTCGTATATTGCAACAGAATCTTGTTTTTTAAACATATTCCATTGCGTAAAATCTCCATGGGAAAGCGTGGTGGTTACTAGTTCATTTTCATCAATTTGATTTACTATATCTTTGATTTTTTGAAATAAATTTTGTGGAATCCTACTGTCTTTAATCTGCAAAAAGTCTTTTTTTAATTCTTGAAATAAATCCCAATTTTTTACAGGAATAGATTTTCTTTCAATCGCTTCCATTTCTTTTAGTGCTTGAATTTCTATCGAAGAAAACTTTTCAATTCGAGTTCCATTTTCGGATACATCAGAAAGTTGAATGGTATTTTCTGAAATTAATTCACAGTGAGGAATGTTGAAACTTACATTAGATTTTTCTAATTGAGATAATATAGAATATTCATTTTGAATTAATATTTTTGAATTTTCAGTGGTTGCGATTTTTAAAAAAGTGTTTTTGGTGTAGACAATAATTTTATTATTTGGACCAATAGTTCCCGTAAATAAAACCCAGTCATCATTTATATCAAATAAGAATTTATCTTGTTTTGAAAAATAAAGTGTTTGTCTTTTAAAAAATAATTTTTGAACTCCAAGTTTAAAAACTAACTTAATGAGTGTTGCAAAGAGCAACGCTCTTTTGCTGCCAATGTTATAAAATTTTAAGAAAATAGGTTTTTTAGAATTACTTTTCCAAATCCACCGCGGAGTTCCATCGGGATTATTAATCATCAATAATTCAACAATGCTTGAATCAACCTTTTTCGTTGATTCAATATGGTATCCTATTTTATTAAAAATTTCTTTCATGTATTAATTTGTTAATTCTTCAGAATCATTTTTTTGAAGAAAAAATTCAGGACGTTTTTTTCTTAAATACAATAATTGAGTCCTTGTAATATGAGGATAATTCTTAAATGAAATTGAAAAGATAAGTAATTGATAAAATAAAATCCCATAATTACTTTCTCCAAAAATACCAAATTCGGTAAACGAATTTATAATAATCGGTATCGCTATCCCAATCAACATTAATCTCGTTTCTTTATTTTCCGAGAAAAAAGCTTGAAACGTAAAAAACATTTGAAAAATAACAATACACATGCCTACGAAACCTAAATTCATCAATACTTGTATAAAAGTATTATGTGACATTGCAGCAGCATAAGTGTGCATTCCTTGAAAATTTCGATTATAATCAATTCTCATAAACCCAAATCCAAAAAGTGGTTCTCTAGGTAAACCCTCGAATATCAATCCTTTCCAAAAAGGAAGTCTACCTGTCATACTCATCACCTCTTCAACTCTCGAACTATTTCCTCCTTTTAAGATCATTTTATATACAGCAAAAGGAGCCACAAGCAAGACACCTGCAATAACTGCTAACTTTATCATCTTTCCATCGGTTTGCTTTACGTGAAAAAAGATAATTATTAATACCCCAATTAGCGATGATCTAGAACCGGTAAAAAACAAAGCGTAAATAATAACACAAATTTTTATTATCGTCCAAATTGTATTTTTCTTTCTATATAAATCAAAAATTAAACAAGCAACTCCAACCCCAGCAAGCATTCCTAATTCATTCGGGTTCATAATAAATCCGCCTAATCGTGATTCATTTCCTCCATCTGTCAATCGAAAAAAGGTAGCTGGGTTAACCCACATTCCAATCACGAATATTAATTGTAATACAAAAACTGAATTTCCTAATAAATGATATAATCGTATCGTATGTCCTTCAAAAAAAGTGTCTAAAACTTTTAAACTTTTTATAAAAAAATAAGAAAAAACAAGGCTCTGAAATATCATAAACCACTGCAATGCACTAAAACCAGGATCGGTACTCCACAGAAAAGATGCAAAACCCAAAAACATGTAGAATAAATAAAATAGAGGGGAAAACACATTTTTATATCCAATTGTATTTACAGCGCCATAACGAATTATCTTTTTATAAATCACAATTGAAGAAATCATCACACCCATCCTCCCTACAACTTTGATTGCTCTAGTGATATTGATATTTTCGCTCCATGTAAAAAAGCAGGCAACCATCAATAGCATGATAATAAACATATAATTGTCTATTTTTTTTAAAAATGCCTCATGATTAGCTGACGTTGAAATCATTAGATACTATATAAGTTATTATTAAATTTAGTAATTAGTGTTTTCCAATTATAAGTATCTTTTACCATTTTTATGGCATTGTGCTGCATTTGAGAAAATGCGATTTGATTTTCTGAAATGGTATGCATTTTATGCATCGCCTCACAAAGATCTTCACTACTTTGATTGTCAATACATATTCCTGCATTACATTCCACTAATAAATCACCAATATTAGTAGCGTCTGTAACTATACAGGGTTTACCAAAACTTGCTGCTTCGATTATGGCTACAGGCAAACCTTCAGTTCTAGACGAATGCATGAAAACATCCATATTTTGTAAAATATCTTCCTTTTCTTTTCCAAATTTACTTCCAAAAAAGACCACTTTATTTTCTAATGATTTTGTTTTTACTCTGTTTTCAAGTGTGGCACGTTCTTCACTATCACCAACGATCCATAATTTTGAATTTGAATTAGTAGCAACATACAATTCGAATGCATCAATCATAGTGTCAAGCCCTTTGTGATATGTATCTAACCTCCCAATAAACCCAAAAATAAATTCACTTTTATCTGGGGATTTTAATACGACCTCTTGATCATTTTCATATCCGTATGGCAACAAAATACATTTTTCGGTGGTGTGTATTTTTTTTAGGTTTAAAATCTCATTCTTCCCTAAACAATGAATTTTATTTACATTTTTTAACAATTGTTTCTCAAATATACTAAAATAAAGTTTTTTAACCCAATAATTTCTTCCCATTGCTCCGATGGTATATGTTCCATGAGGTGTTAATACAAACGGAATTTTGTATCTATGAAAAAATTTAGATAAAGAATAATATACAGGAATAAATCCACCATGAAGATGAAAAATGGCACTATCCTTTTTTTCTACTATTGCTTTTTTTAATTCACTAGAAATACCAAAAGGATTTCTTTTTTTTAAAAACAAAAAGGTTTCAAAATTACGATCTTCATAGTTCTTTTCTAAATCTTTAGTAATTCCCCAAACCGTCACTTTGCCACCAAAATTGATTTGTTTTGTAGCCAATTGATAAACAACTTTATTTACGCCATTCATTCTTTCAGGATTGGCTTTTCCTAGTACAAGATGTATTATTTCCATAATTGAAAATTGTTTTTCTTTAATTGACTTTGCCAATACAAAATCATAATTATTTGATTTAAAATTAACCCTATAACTGCTCCATAAAGCCCCGAATATTTCAATAAAAAATGAAATGTTAGTATGGATGAAATGAATGCAAGTAAATAACCAAAAAAGAATATTTTATTTAAAACCATAACTCTCACTGTAATTCTTACTGGATAACTTAAAAAAATAAAAAAGTATAAGACTGCGATTATTTTTACTACATAGCCGTAACTTTCATATTTAATACCTCCGGCTAATACAATTATTTCATTTGAAAAAATAAATAGTATTGAAAGTAAAATTCCAAATAATATCGCTCCATATATCGTGATTTGCACTAAATATTTTTTGGCTTTACTTACACTTTTATTATATAAAACAGCCACTTTTGGCAAAAAATAATTTTCTACAGTTTGTAGTACAATATTTA